>NZ_JBQSXN010000017.1:0-45203 GCF_052378235.1 Psychrobacter sp. AOP3-A1-26 | reverse complement strand
TAACAGCAGTATATTTTACGACTGGTGCAAACAAACACTGATCTCAAGTCTTAAAACAAAATGTGTGATTGTGATGGATAATGCTCGGTTTCACAAAAGTAGACGTATCCAAAAATTACTGAACAGGCATGGCCATCGTATTTTATGGTTGCCGCCGTACAGCCCTGACCTAAATCCTATCGAGAAAAAATGGGCTCAGGTGAAGTTTCTACGCCAAGGCTGGATGGAAAATGATTTATCCAAATTGTTTTATGATATTTGTCCTGGCCATAACAGTTTTATTTTGAACTGACTATAGTCGATTCCAAATAAAACAGATACGTTATATTCCAACGCGGAACTGGTATAAATTTTTCTGGCTTGCTGCGCCTACGCCGACAGAGGCCGCGTAAAATTCATCCCATTCCCGCTGTATCGTTTTAACACTGAATGCACTATATTTAGTCTTTACTTAGCGGCAGTGTCTGTGATTTATCTGCATTATTAACCAGCTGCTCCAACCCTTTAACATGGACACTGCGCTGCGGGAATGGAATGTCGATTTCGTGATCTTCTAGTGCGTATTTAAACGACTCAAGTAAATCACAATTCATCGACCACCAATCGTTATTAGTGGTCCAAACGTTTAAGGTCAAATCAACTGAATTTTCCCCTAAGTTCGTCACACGGACGATAGGTTCAGGGTCAGTGAAAGCCATCTCATTATCATTGGCTAATTTCAGCATGATGTTTTTGGCAGTTTTGATATCAGCATCGTAACCAATACGAATGGTCATATCTACGCGGCGGTTGGGCAGTGCTGTATAATTGAGCACAGCCGACGTCGAGACATCGCTATTGGGAATGATGATATCGTGATTATTTATCGTCGTCAGATGGGTATTGACTAAGGTAATCTCCGTAACGGTGCCGGTATAGCTACTAATTTGTACATAATCACCACGTACAAACGGCCGAAAGGTAATGATCATAATGCCAGCTGCAAAATTAGACAGCTGATCTTTGAGTGATAAACCAATAGCAACCGCACCACCACCCAAGATGGCAACCACTGAAGTGGTTTGCACCCCGACTTTGCTAAGAGCGGCTAAAATCACAATGACGAGCAACACGCCATATATCAAGCGTCCTAAAAAGTTCGCCACCGTGTCATCTAAGCGGCTACGCAGCATGACCTTATGAGCCATGCCTACTGCTTTTTTGGCAAACCAGCGCCCTACAATGAATATTAGTAACGCTAACGCCACTTTGATTGCCAAACCTATTGCATTACTGGTTAATGTGGCAACATCAATGGTAAAACCTAAAAATTCCATACTGACTCTTTATTTTATAGCTGTGTGTTGTATTTGTTTGTTTTGACTTCCTCCCCTCCCTAAACGGAGGGGATTCCTACCGCTAGACGCTCAAGCCCGAGCGCAAGAATGTTTTTAGCCGCATTAACATCGCGGTCGTGAGTGACACCGCACTCGCAAAACCATTCTCTTATTCCAAGATCCGCTCTACCTTTCGGACTGTTTTGGCGTGAGCCGCAACACGAACAAGTTTGGGTGGTGTAGTGCTCATTAACCTCAGCATAGTGACAACCTGCGTACTCGCATTTATAGGTCAGTTGCCGCTTAATTTCAAACCAACCTGCGTCATAGACAGACTTAGCTAGTTTGCTTGAGGTAAATGATTTTGATTGAAGTTTGCCAACGATGATCACATTATTATCTTTGACAAGCTTTGATGTGAATTTATGAATTAAGTCTTGACGTGTGTTCTTAATCTTGGCATGAATAGCACGAACGCGCTTTTTGTTCTTAGCCCGCTGAGCAAGCCCTAATTTTGGGGCGTATTTATGGGTCAGTTTGGTGGCTAAGACCTCGCCATTACTAGCGGTTGCTGAATCCTTACAACCTAAGTCGATACCAGTCTGATTAACACCGCAGATTGTTTTTGAATGTTCTTTAACGGTGATACAGGCATACCAAAGACCGCGACTATCCTGCACAAGCTCACAAGTATTGATGGTGTAGAGAGCTAGGTTATAGCTGTCCCACACGTCAATGGTCAGCTTCTTGCCTTTGGCTAGGCTAAATTGAATGGTGGATTTTAGGCTTTTCTTTCCTGCTTTTTTGACCCCTAGATATTTTATGGCAGTCTTTTTAAACGGAATCCAACCTAAACTTTTACGCTTGGCTTTAGGGTTATTTGTGCGCCAGTGTAGTTTGGCCTTTTTAAATTGTTTGCGGCTCTTGGCATGGGTTTCAGTGATGGCTTGTAAGGTTTGGCTATGCAGATTTAGCAGCTCACCACTACCTTTTACATAGGCCGCCATGTCATACGCTGAGAAAAAATGACCAGTACGCTGCAAGTGCTTAAAACTCAAATCATTCACATAGTTCCACACAAAATTAACCGCACCAGCCAATTCATTTAATTGGTCAGCGTGTTTATCTTTGATGCGTAACTTGAGTGTTTTCATGGTTTTATTGTGGCTCAGTCACTTTAGTAGTCAAGCAGAATTTAGTATTATTTATGCCTTACATCCACGCCCTAGAAAGACGTGGTTTTACAGCACTTTTTGATAAATCTGGGTATCTGTTTGCGGTATCGCTAGCGCTCATGAGCTATATATTGAATGCGCTTAATAAGTGACAGTGACTTTATCACTATAAAGAAAAGTGCGTATCAAACGCAACTCAACGATATCACCCATGTCTTTGGTAAATTTACCAAACGGCGCCGCTTGTCTGACCGATTGTTTGGCGGCTTCATCTAGGATGGTTGAGTTTGAGCTTTCAAGCAGACGAATCGCTTTTATACTACCATCACTACTGATAATAACCATCAGACGTACTTCACCATTGATTTTTTGCGCCCGCGCTTGCGCGGGGAAATGCAGGTTGCCCACACGCTCGATATGCTCGCGAAAGGTATTGATATAGTCCGCAGCACCGCGCGTGGTCGAATTACTATCGACGGTCACGACTTTTGATTTGGTGGCATAGACTTGCTGACGCTGAGACAATTGCGCTTCAAGCGTGGCGATTTGTTTGCGCAGTCGCTCTTCTTGCGACATCGTATCATCTTGTGCTTGTTTGCTATCGTTATCCGACTCGACGCTCGCTTGGCGCCAGCTTAACGTAGTACGCAGATAGCTTTCTTGGTAGCGCTGCTGACGCACTTGACGCTGTAGATTAATCACATCTTGCGTTTCACTTATTTGTTCAGCTGGCAATGAGCTAATCTGATCATTCTCTTGCCTTAGCTGCTCTTCTATCGTACCGCCGCCCTGTTGTGAGGCATTAGCAATAAACTGTGCATCTTCATTCGGCTGCATATTGTCGGTTAGTGCCTTCGCTACGTCTTGTACCATCGAGGCAGGATCTTTTCCTATCGAAAAGCTGATACCGAAAATTATCAGCACGTGTACTGCTACAGCGATGACGACAGCCACAGGCAAGCTAAAATTACGCTTAGGTGCTTGCGCCGAAAAATGATAACTTTGCGAGTCTTTAATATAGGCCACAGTGGGTCTCAGCTAATAGATATGAGCTTATAAGTAAAAAGGCTGCAGCTAATAAGCGTTATGATAATATGCATGATGGCGCTATCATAGCATGACATATATTTATGTCGCTAGCATAACTGTATACGGTAAGATTCAACACGCCCTAGTTATAGAGGATGATTTTGCCCGCCTCGTTTTTGATATATACTGTTTTATAACGATAGTATCAGCAAGTTTACATCTGCTGCTAGATAACGACCCTATAACTATAAGGATAATAAGTTTGAGTAGCTTTGATAACATGAGTGATAACGTGAATAATTCAGATAATTTTGATAATTTTGATGAGTTTTTTGAGAATATCGGCTATCGTTTCGACGAATCATTTAGTGGTGGTTGGGATCGTCTCACCCAATCTATCAAAAATATATATGATAAAACAACGGATAAGTTTGAGGATGAGCTTGCGCTGCCTGTTGCACAAAAATACGTCAACGATGCGCTGCAAAAATTCGTCACCGACAATGTCAAAGCCATCTTAGAGCTGCGCGTTGAAATGCACGATGACTGGTTTCGCTTATATTGTACGATTGATGTGGCAGGTATTTATATTGAAGTGGCCAGTAACTTTAGCTTAATTCATGTACAGCTTGATCGCAATGTACAGCGTTTTGTCTTCGGTCAGCAGACGTATACCGATGTGTTAAACCTACGCTGTGAGTCCATTATCAAACGTCAAGGTATCAAGCTTTTTATCTGGTTCTATCACAGCGTCCTTAAAAAAGACCCATTAGGCTTTATTCTGTCTTATATCAATATCGCGCGCGCAAAAGATGAAGTCATCTATCTGGATATCCATCGCTGGCTTAAGAAAAATAAAAAAATCATCAGTACTCTGCATAAAGTCCAAGTCAATTATGGCGAGCTTGAAGAAGAGCAAATGATTTTGAAAACACAAATTAATTATCGTGACTTACTAGCGGGCAGTAGCAATGAAGACATCATCGGCGATGAAGACGAGCCTGAGCTGATGCAAGGCCCTATCCATCCAATAGATGACGCGACTGAACCAAGTCAGGTTTAAAACGCTATAGCTATCACATTTTTTATGAAACGTAATAGCTATAACCAACCATGCATCTACCAGTAATTCTCTACTGCAATATTACCTTCGCCTCGGCGATTCATTACCAAACCCAGGGTTTTTAACGCTTCTTTGGTATCTTCTACCATGTCAGGGTTACCGCACAGCATGGCATGCGTGCTATCGATATCCAATGCTACCCCAGCTCGCTCTTGTAGCGTACCATCCAATAGTAACTTGGGCAGGCGTTCTGTCAGTGCGCCCTTGACAGGCTCACGGGTGACGATTGGGATAAATGTTAACTTCGCTGGACTCTCAACCAACGAACCGAAATCTTCTTGCAAGCTTTGAATCTTTTCTATATAGGCCAACTCTTCTAGCGAGCGTGCGCTATAGGCCAATACGATATGCTCATAATCTTCCCATGTCTTCAAATCCTGTAACATGGACAAAAATGGCGCTAGTCCAGTACCAGTCGCCAGTAGCCATAAATCTTTTGGCAGAGGTTTTTGATATCGGGCTAAGGTTAAAAACCCAAATGGCATGGTATTAAGTAGCAGCTCATCACCTACTTGCAGGTGTTGCAGCTGCGAGGTAAATGCACCATCCGGAATCACGATAGAGAAGAATTCTAACACCTCATCAAAGGGCGAAGAGACAATCGAATAAGCGCGAAAGATGTCCTCGTTCAATGCCTCATCAGCCACCTCCTCCATGGCTGCACCCGATACTTCTGCTTGCTGCTTATAATACTGTAGCTGACTGGGATTAACGCCCAAACGCACAAATTGACCCGCCGTAAACTTAAAACTATCAGGACGACTGACGGTAAAGCTAAATAAGTTTGGTGTCCAAGTGGTTTTGCTAAGCACGGTTACCGTTTGAATATTGTCACTCATAATAATTAACCACCCTATTTTACTGCTATTTATTGTTATAGAAAGTTAGAACGTACCAACAAAAAAGATGCGCCAAGCTTATCATAAAGCGGGCGCATCTTGGTTTTCTAACCGTAACATCCGATGAGTAGCCGTATCAGCGTATAGTCGATCCAATTTTAAAAGAGTACAGCGCTACTGGGATTAATTATTCGCAGCCTTTGTCGGCGTAGGCACAACAAGCAAGAAAAATTCATCCCAGTAGCGCGTTATAATACTTGTATTGCTTTTATTTAGGACTGGCTATACCACTACTTATCTTTTTTATATTTACCAAATACGAGCCAAGCTTGCCCACTCAATCATACTATTTGGTAAGATACCAAAGAAGATAATCATCGCTGTCACTGCAATTACCATAATACCGCCGGTACGGATAGCCCATTGACCAGAAACATCAAACTCGATGAACTGTTTCGGACGTTTAAATAGCGTGAGCATAACGCGCAAGTAATAGAATAAACCAATAGCACTACCCAAGATAATCATTGCCGCCAAGAACCAATTGGTTCCTTGTACCGCAGCCAAAATCGCAAATAGTTTGGTAATAAAGCCTGCCGTCAGTGGAATACCTGCCAATGACAACATCATAATAGTCATGACAGCAGTCAATACTGGGCGACGCCAGAACAGTCCTTGATAATGCGTCAACTCATCTGCCTCACCAGACAAACGGTAAGGGCTCGACATCAACGTCACTACGCCAAAGGCACCGATAGACGTAAAGGCATAAACCGCCATATACATACTAGAGATACTATCAGCAGCCGTACCGATACTGACGATAACGATCAACACATAACCCATATGGGATATTGAAGAATAGCCCAATAGACGTTTGAGACTGGTTTGGCGTACGGCTAATAAGTTACCGACCAAAATCGATAAGGTGGCCATGACCATCAATAACATCTGTATAGATGGCAATGCCAATAAAGACGTATCGATTAAGAAACGAACTGCCAGCGCCATCATCGCTACTTTTGTGGCCGATGCTAGGAAAGTAGCAATCGGTGCTGGTGCCCCTTCGTAAACATCGGGTGTCCACATATGAAAAGGTGCAGCTGACAGTTTAAAGGCAATACCGAACATCATCATTGCCGCACCAAGTATCAGTAGTGGCGACTCAAAAACATCGCCCAATACCATACTAATCGGCTTAAAGGCCAACGATCCTACTTCTGCATAGATAAACGCCATACCCATCAGTAACGTCGCCGATGCCGTCGCTGATAGTACCAAGTACTTTAGCCCCGACTCAAGCGAACGGTTGCGCATATAGGTATACGACAGCATGCCATACAGCGGTATAGACAGCATCTCTAAGCTCATAAAGAATGACGCTAAATGCTGAGCACTGACCATCAGTAGCGCACCGATCGTCGATAGCAACATCAGCAAATATAGCTCATCTTTATTGTCTTTTAGATCGGCCAGATACGCATAAGACAGCGTACAACAAGCCAACGCACAGATAAAGATAACCACCATATTAAACTGAGCAAAGTTGTCAATGACAAATAACTGTTCAGCGTTTGGCAGGACAGTGCCGCTATTTATAATACCAGTCATTTGCCCAATTAAAGTAAACAGCGCGATATTGAGGCCGACGACCGTGACCGTCCCTGTGACAATATGTGAGCGTTTAACGGCGATGGCAATCATAACCACCAAGACCGTTATGACGACGGCAAGGAGTGGTGCATAAGGCAGCAATCCCATCAAATCATTCATCGTAATATCATTCATGACTTAACGTGCCTCCATTGCATCAAGCAGTTGCGATGCATCTACTTGTGTTACTTGACTGTATATATAAGCATTATTAATCCACTGCATCGCATGACTTGACGTATCAAGGAATGGCTGTGGATATAGACCGAGCCAGACTAAGCCTGCTGCCAACATCAATAACAACGACAGCTCGCGCTTACCCAAGTCCTTTAATGGACGCTCAGGCAAACCGTGTAATTTGGTTTCTTGCATAGCGATCGCTTCGATATTGTTTTTACCAAACAACGCGCGATGAATCAAAATAAGCGAGTATAGCCCTGCTAGTACTAAACTGAACGTTGCAAATACCACAAATACTGGATATTGAGCAAACGCACCCAGTAAAATCATAAACTCGCCAATGAAGTTACCTGTACCTGGAATACCCAGCAAGGCGGCACAGAAGAACATCAATATCGGTGCATAATAACGGAACTGACCCCACATACCACCCATTAAGGTTAGATCCCGCGTATGTAGACGCTCATATAACTGACCTGCCATGATAAACAGTGCCGCTGAACTTAAACCATGCGCGAGCATTTGAATCATCAGGCCTTGCAAGCTGAGTAAGGTTCCGGCGTAAATGGCTAAGACCACAAAGCCCATATGCGAGATACTGGTATAAGCGAGCAAGCGCTTCATATCGGTCTGCATAAAGGCCAGCCATGCACCATAAAAGATACCAATCGTACCTAAAGTCATGGCAATCGGCGCAAAATCTTGTGATGCGGCTGGGAACAGTGGTAAGACAAAACGAATCAAACCATAAGCTGCGGTCTTAATCAAAACACCCGCTAAATCCACCGAACCTGCGGTTGGGGCCTGCGCATGCGCATCGGGTAACCAACCATGAAACGGAATAATCGGTAACTTAACCGCAAAGCCAATAAAGAAGCACAGCATGATGGGATATTCCCAACCGCCGAGCGACGTACCCAGTAAATCATTATAGTTAAAGCTCACTACCCCTTTTTGGGCGTAGCTGATAATGACTAATACCAAGATACCGACGAGCATGATAAGCCCAGACGCTTGGGTATAAATAAAGAACTTAGTTGCTGCATATTCTTTGGTTTTACCAACGACATCATGACCCCAAATCGCGATCAAGAAGTAGATAGGAACCAGCATCATCTCCCAAAAGAAGAAGAATAAGAACAAATCAATAGCTAAGAAAACACCGATGACCCCGCCTAAGCTCCATAGCAAGTTCAAATGGAAGAAACCAACACGGCGTTGAATCTCATTCCACGAACAAGCCACTGCGGCAATACCGAGCAGCCCTGTTAGCGCAACCATCATCAGCGATAAACCATCCATCGCTAAGTGAAAGCTGATACCAAAGCTTGGTATCCACGGCACCATAAATTCAGCTACCCAAGGCACATTTGAATCTGGCGCAATCACCTGCTTACTCATGCCAGAAAAATCACCGTATTGCCATAATACTAATGACAATACAAAGGTCAAGATCATACCAATCAAGGCAATCCAGCGCGGTAAACGTTTATTAAACCGCTCAACCAGCCAACATAGCAACCCTGCAATAAAAGGAATTGCGATTAATGCTGGTAGCATCCACGTTTGTTGTAACTCTATCATCTTATACCACCGTCATCATTACCAGCACTAGCAATACAGCCATACCCAAACCAAAGCTTGCAGCATAACCTCGAAGTGACCCTGTTTGCGTCGCAGACAATACCTTATTACCCGCCGAAGCCAGCTTAGGTAAGGTGAGCCACGTTTTATCGATAGGGTCGGCTTTAAATAAGCGGCCGATGAACAAAAAGGGTTTTACAAAAATTATATCGTACAGCGCATCAAAGCCCATACCATGGTAGCACCAGTGATATAGCGCCCCACCAATACGCGAACGCTTAAAGCTCGTGAGCAGTCGACCTTTATCCACAACATATAACAGTGCCGCGATAATCAAACCAGCCAGCATCGCACCCATGGCGATATACTCTGCCGTGTGCTTACCATCCGCTTGATTGGCCACTTCTAATAAATGTCCAACGCTCTCTGGCAATACGCCTTGTAATGGTGGGGTAATCCATGCACCAACCGCGGTCGATAACACCAGTAGCACGGTAAGCGGCAACCAATATGACACGCCAGATAATTTATGCGCAGGGGTTTTTTCTTCACCAAAGAACACAATCCAAATCATACGGAAGGTATAAAGCGCGGTTAAGAAAGCACCGAATACACCCATATAGAACAGTACTAGATGACCAGTTGCATAGCTTTCCCAAAGGATCGCTTCTTTAGAATAGAAACCAACAGTGACCCAAGGTATCGCCGCAAGTGCACCGCCACCGACGATATAACACCAAAATACCAACGGTATCTTTTTGCGTAAACCGCCCATCTTAAAGATGTTTTGCTCATGGTGAACCGCAAGAATCACCGCACCTGATGATAAGAATAATAAGGCTTTAAAGAAAGCATGGGTCATCAAGTGGAAGATTGCGCCATGCCACGCACCAACACCGAGTGCTAAGAACATGTAGCCAATTTGACTCATGGTTGAATAGGCAAGGATACGTTTAATATCGGTCTGTGCCAGCGCACAAAAGCCAGCAACGACCAGCGTCAACGCCCCTACACCGCCAACCCAATATAGTAAGATACCTGGGGTCAGCTCAAACAATGGATGCAGACGGGCGATTAAATAAACCCCTGCCGTGACCATCGTTGCTGCGTGAATGAGCGCCGATACTGGCGTCGGACCAGCCATCGCATCAGCAAGCCATGTATGTAATGGTAGTTGCGCTGATTTACCCATCGCACCACCAACGAGCATCATGGTGATCAGCATCATGGTCGGGTTATTGATATCAAAAATTTCTGGGGCACGGGTAATAATCTCTTGAATATTAAGCGTACCGAATTCACGGAATAATAAGAACAAACCAAAGGCTAAGAACACATCGCCGACACGGGTCACGGTAAAGGCTTTCATCGCTGCCCGACCATTAGCGCGGTCATGGTAATAAAAACCAATCAGTAAGTAGGAACAGATACCCACGCCTTCCCAACCGAGATATAGCAAGAATAAATTATCCGCCAACACCAGCAATAACATACTGGCGACGAACAAGTTCATATAGCTAAAGAAACGAGCAAAGCCTGTGTCGCCCTTCATATACCAAGCGGCAAACAGATGGATTAAAAAGCCAATACCAGTAATAACACCAGTCATGGTTAATGCTAAGCCATCAAAGCTTAAGCCAAAATTTGGCGCAAAATCCCCAACTTGGAACCATGTCCACAGCGGAATTTCTACGACCGTACCAGCGGGGTTGCTGGTCAAAAAAGTATAACTAACCACCAGCGTACATAATGCCGATAGCAGCATACTACCGACACCGACAATCGCTGCCACCTGCTCGCTTAACTTGTCGCGCATAAAGGCTAAAATCAAAAAGCCAACGAGCGGGAATATAAAGGTTAATGGTAATAAACTCATGACATCATCCTTTCATCTCATTGGCGCTATCGACATCGAGATGCCCACGCTGATGATAAAACCGCAATAATATTGCCAAACCAATGGCGGCCTCTGCTGCTGCTAGGGTCAAAATAAAGATAAACATAATCTGTCCATCTGGATCGACCCAGCGACTACCTGCTACCACAAATGCTAGTGCCGCCGCATTCATCATGATCTCAAGACTCATCAGCATAAATAAGAAGTTACGCCGTACCATGACACCGCACAGACCAATCGTAAATAAGATACCTGCCAAAATTAAACCATGGCTCATGGGTATCATACCCAGTACATTCTGCGCCTCAGCAACAGGCTGTACTAAGCCTGCCACCTCGTGGGCAAACGGCACGTTTGACACGTCTTGTGCCACGCTCGCTGCTAGTACCATCAGTCTGACTCCTTGCGCGTGACTTTCTTAGTACCGACCTGCATACCTACCTTCTTACCAACGTAGTCGTGCGGGTCAACATCTTTATATTCGTAAGGTTCCGCCATTTTTACCGCATCACTATCTGTATATGTGCTGTCATCATATTTGCTGACAGTGTCATATTGCTTGATACTTCCTACACTTGGCTGAAAATCTTGACTGTCATTGCCAACTATCTCATCATCTACAGAGGTTTTACCTAGATGATACGCGGCAACCAAAGCGCCTAATAATAGCAAAGCCGCCACTTCTACCAGCATAACGTATTTGGTAAATAACACGGTGCCGACCGCTTTGGCCGAAATAGTCGACCCGCCAATCATGGCTGTCTCGTCAGGATTAAGCCCAATCATCGCATACAGCACAACCGCGATAATAAGCGTCAACCCTGTCGGTATCGCCCAAGTGCCAGCATCAAGCCAACGCTCTTCGCGCTCCTCGTTACTCATGCCCAGATTGAGCATCATAATCACAAAGACGAACAGCACCATAATGGCACCAGCATAGACAACAATCTCAAGTGCACCAGCGAATGGCGCGCCCAATACAAAAAATATGCCTGACAGGGCCAATAACGACACAATCATCGATAAGATAGCATGGACTGGATTGGCATGGATTATCACGCGCAAACTGGCAAATATTGCCACAGCTGCAAGTGAATAAAACCCTGCCAATTCAGGGTTGTTTAAAATATTCATCATGGCAGCAAGCTCCTTAGATCAATCGGTGCAGATTCGTTTTGCGCTGCGCCTTTTGGTTTGTCCGCTACCGCCATACCCGTCACACGATAATAGTTATAATCGGGATATTTACCTGGTCCTGAAATCAGCAAATGCTCTTTTTCATAAACCAAATCTTGGCGTTTATATTCACCCAACTCAAAGTCAGGGGTCATTTGAATGGCTGTCGTTGGACACGCCTCTTCACACAATCCGCAAAAGATACAGCGTGAAAAGTTAATCCGGAAAAACTCTGGATACCAGCGACCATCTTCGCGCTCAGCTTTTTGTAGCGAGATACAGCCAACCGGACAGGCCACCGCACATAAGTTACAAGCAACACAGCGCTCATCACCATCAGGGTCACGAGACAATATAATACGTCCGCGAAAACGTGGTGGTACTGGCACCGGCACTTCAGGATAAAGAATGGTGTCACGTGGCCTGATCGCATGGCTATTAACCATCCACATACTGCGGATAATAGTATAAAAACCAACGATAATCTTTTTTATGCTATGAAACATGGGGTTATTATCCTTATCATCTTTACCCTAATCCATCATTAATATCATTACTGATGACTACCAATAACTGTTCAAAACTATGTTATTGGGGTCGGGGAAAAGATCAAAATTACTGCGGCAGTAACCAATAAATTAATCAAGGTTATCGGCAGGCAGACTTTCCAGCCAAAATTCATCACCTGATCGTAGCGCGGACGGATGAGCGAACCGCGTGCCAAAATAAACATGGTCATAAAGAATAATGTTTTAATCATGAACCAAAAAGCAGGTGGAATAAATGGGATATTTAAATTAAAAGGCGCGAGCCAACCACCAAAAAACAGGCAAGTCATCAATGCTGAAATCAAGACGACGTTGACGTATTCGCCAATAAAGAACATACCAAACTTCATGCCAGAATATTCGACATGGTAACCTTCGGCCAGCTCTTGCTCTGCTTCAGGTTGGTCAAAAGGATGTCTGTGCGTTACCGCCACCCCTGCTATTACAAAGGTTAAGAATCCAAAAAACTGTGGAATAATATACCAGCCATCAGCCTGTGCTTCGACAATCGCGCGCAAGTTAAACGAGCCCGTCAAAGCCACAACACCCATCAACGACAGACCCAAGAACACTTCATAGCTGATCGTTTGGGCAGCAGAACGTAGGCCACCCAGTAGCGAGAATTTATTCGCTGATGCCCAGCCACCGAACATCACTGCGTAGACTGCAATACCGGCCATGGCAAAGAAGAACAAAATACCGATATCCCAGTCAGCCACGCCAAGCGTTGGTGAGATAGGAATAATGGCAAATGAGGCCAGCGCAGTAAACATCGCAACTGCCGGCGCCAAGGTAAACATAAACTTATCGGTGAACTTTGGCGTCCAATCTTCTTTGAAGAAGATTTTTAGCATATCCGCAACCAGCTGTAATGAGCCAAATGGTCCGACACGGTTTGGACCATAACGGTCTTGCCAAAGCGCTAGCATACGGCGCTCATAGACAATCATTAAAGCGGCGACTATCACAACGACTAAAAAGATAACCAGCGATTGCACGACCAAAAATAGTATTGACCACGTATCATAGGTCATCATACTCGCCAAAAAGCTTGGCACATCAGGGATAATACGGGTAACTTGCATATTACACCTCCTGTGTGGTGGTCGGCGCTACACTTACTGGTGTTGCGCGGTTATCGTCCATGCTGTTACCAGCATTATTGGCTATCAAAGAACCGTCATCGGCCATACTACCCATCATGGTCACTGGCGCATCAACTTTGCGTACCGACGCTGGCATCATGGGATGGATAATATCCACCTGCCCAACGGGATAGCCGATACAGCCTTCTGCTAAGTAACCAACGAGTTGAACTGGCAGTGTGATTTGTTGATTATCAATCTCAATCGCTAAGTAATCACCTGCAGCAATACTCCAGTCTTTGGCATCGTCGATACCGATACGCCATGCTGCAACAGGGAGCTGCTCAGCAACCACTGGGCTACGTGATGCCATCATTGAGCTGGCATAAAGGTTATAAATAGGCACCAGTTTTGCTTGTCCTTGCTGTATATCAGTGGTGGACACAGACATTGCCTCTGGCGCAATATATTGACGAGTGGCTAGGCGCTCGAATTGATCGAACAGACGCACACCCGGATCTCCGTTTTTGAGATGACCACCGACTTTGTCTTGGTATTTATTCCAAGCTTGTGGCGAATTCCAACCTGCCGCACTGGCAAAAGGAATCATAGAGCTTGGCGTTTGTTTACCGCTATAGCCTTCCATTGAAAAAGTTAAACCAGTATCTAAATCTTTTGGCTGCATCGGCTCATGGACAGATATCGGCGCACGCATGGCGGTACGACCTGAATAGCGACGCGGCTGACGGGCAATTTTCAGCCCGTTCATGCGGTAGTCCGCATCAGGTGCTGCACCTTTGATACCAGCAAGCTTAGGATGCGTCGCTATTAGCGCATTGATTACATCATCAAGCTGCGTCCAGTCGACATCACGGCCTTCAATGCTGCTATGCACGGCGTGTAGCCAGCGCCAGCCTTCTTTAATACTGCTCATCGGATGGTAGTATTCATTGTCATAAACTTGGAAGAAACGCTGCGCACGGCCTTCGGCAGATACCAATGTGCCGTCTGCTTCGGCAAAGCTTGCCGCTGGTAGTACGATATCGACATCTTTGTGCCAATCAAGTAGCTGATGATCCAAGGCAATGACGGTTTTATCAGTCAATAGCTGGGTCAACTTATTGGCATCGATAGCATCAGTCAGCTGGTTTTCAGCGACTATGACCACATCAAAATCAGTCGCCAACAGCTCTTCTACGGATTGACCGCCAAGCAGACATACCCCAATACTATTGGCATCGGGAACTGCTAAGTAAATCCCTGCTTGCGCATGATATTTCTTATTCACTTCTTTGAGCTCAAGACTATTTTCTTTGAGCTCAAGGCTGTCTTTTTTTAACTCACTACTGTCAGCAGGCTCACGCTCAACGTCGTCTTGCGCTTCTGTATCAACGCCAGTTTCAGGTTTTTCTGGCTTAGCAGACAAATCTTTATCTTCTGTTTGCTGAGCAGTTGCTGCTTGTGCTTCGGCAGCACGTACCTGTTCATTATGCGTATCAACTTGCTGCTGCTCAGTGGCTTTAATGGCGCTGCGCTTTTGGCTTAGTACTTGGGTAATTTGCGCCGCCGCTTCTATCAAAGCAGTAGACGACAAACTGCTGCCCGAGACCACCAAAGGCTTATCGGCTTGTATCAAGTCATAAGCGATTTGCTGCGCCAGTACTTGCATACCATCCATTTCAGCATCTTGTTCTGCTGTCTGTGGATCTACTATTTCCAATAAATCATCGGCAAAACTGGCAATTTCATCAGCCACTTTAAAACCAAGTTTAGTAATATCTTCAGGTGTTGCAACCACGCTGACTTTGCTAATGTCTTCGAGTTTGGTTTGGGTGACATCGATGACGTATACCGGACTTTGTGCGCCTTGACCAATGCGTTTGACTGGCTCAGCCAACCATGGTTGCGTTTTCGCAGCAGCGGCCATTTTAATGGCTTCATTTTTTGCTGCTTGACGAATCGATAACGCCACACGCGATGAGGTTTGAGTAATATCTTCACCCAACACCAATACTGCATCGTGGCTTTCAATATCAGCCATGCCGGGGTTATAAATACCCTCAGTACTCAATACTTCAATACATTTGTTGACCAGTGCTTGCTGCTGATGATTAAGACCCGTTGAGAAGTTATCAAAGCCAACCAGATTTTTTAGCGCAAAGTTAGTCTCTAAACTGGCGCGTGGAGAGCCAATACCGATGACTTTTTTATCTTTAATACGCTTAATGGTTTCATCAAGGGCATAATCGATGTTGATTTTGACATGCTTGTCATTGATACGCTCAAGCGCTTGGGTTGGACGGTCTTCACGATTGACATAACCATAACCAAAACGACCGCGATCACATAAGAAATAACGGTTTACTTCACCATTGTAGCGGTTTTCGATACGGCGCAATTCACCATAACGCTCACCTGGCGAAATGTTACAACCTGCTGAGCAACCATGACAGATACTTGGCGCGTACTGCATATCCCACTTACGGTTATAACGTTCAGAGTGCGTTTTATCGGTAAATACACCGGTTGGGCACACTTCGGTTAAGTTACCTGAGAATTCACTTTCGAACTGACCGTCTTTATCGCGACCAAAATAAACCCGCTCGTTTGTACCATAAACGCCTAAATCTTCACCACCCGCGTAGTCTTTATAAAAACGTACACAGCGGTAGCAAGCGATACAACGGTTCATTTCATGGGCAATAAAGGGACCAAGCTCTTGGTTATGGTGGGTGCGCTTGGTGAAACGATAGCGACGACGATGATGACCCGACATATACGTCATGTCTTGTAAATGACAATGCCCACCCTCTTCACAGGTTGGACAATCATGCGGATGGTTCACCATCAATAGCTCAACCATCGACTTACGGAACGCTTTGGCCTCATCGTCAGTCACTGAGATGTACATGTCATCGCCTGGTGCGACCATGCATGACATCACTAAGCGACCACGACCTGCTTCCATATCTTCTTTGTTTTGATATTGCTTAACCGCACACAGACGGCAAGAGCCTACTGAACCTAAGGCTGGGTGATAACAAAAATACGGCACATCAATGCCAAGTGATAAACAAGCTTGAAGCAAGTTATCTGCGCTATCTACTTCGACAGTGGTTCCATCAATATGTATGACTGCCATGCCGCTCTCCTTATTTCACTACTGGCTGTTGATTGGCTGCAGCATCAATGACATCTACACCAACCGCCTGCGTGATTTTTTGATCAAATTCTGGACGGAAATATTTAATCGCACTCATCAGAGGTTCCATCGCACCTGGAGCATGGGCACAGAAGGTTTTACCAATCCATAAGTCACGCGTTAGACCTTCTAGTTTCTCGACATCGCCCACTTGACCTTCACCATCATTGATAGCGGTGAGCAGTTTGACACCCCACGGTAGACCATCACGGCATGGCGTACACCAGCCGCACGATTCACGTTGGAAGAAAATCTCAAGATTGCGCAATAATGGCACCATATCTTGCTCTTCATCGACGACCATAATCAGCCCAGTCCCCATACGGCTACCGGCTTTTTGAATGGTGTCAAAGTCAACGACCGTATCTAAATGATCAGCGGTCAAAAAGTCGGTTGATGCGCCACCAGGAAGCCATGCTTTAAGCTTTTTGCCCTCGATCATACCACCCGCAAAGTCTTCGATAATTTCACGCGCCGTATAACCGAATGGTAGCTCCCATAGACCGGGGTCATTGACCAAACCCGAGCAACCAAATAGCTTAGTGCCTGGGGTTTCGACCACGCCTTTGGCTTTTGGCAGGTCTTGATACCATTTGCTACCGTGTAAAATAATGGCTGAGACGTTATGCAAAGTTTCTACATTATTCACGATCGTTGGACGACCCCATGCTCCAGCAACTTGCGGGAATGGTGGCTTAGTGCGTGGATTAGCGCGGCGACCCTCTAAAGCATTCAATAGCGCCGTTTCTTCACCGCAAATATAGCGACCGGCACCGGTATGGACGTGTAAATCAAAGCTAAAGTCTGAGCCTAAGATGTTATCGCCGACCAAGTTATTGGCACGCAATTCTTCAAGAGCCGCAGTTAGACGCTCCGCTGCTAAGATGTACTCACCGCGAATAAAGATATAACCAGCGGTTGCACCAATCGCATAAGCTGATATCAACATACCTTCGATAAGTTGTAGGGGCAGACGTTCCATCAGCAAACGGTCTTTAAAGGTACCCGGCTCCATCTCATCGGCATTACAAACCAAATAACGTGGACCGCCATCAGGTGGTGCCATCAGCGACCACTTAATACCTGCTGGGAAACCTGCACCACCGCGACCTTTTACCACGGCTTCTTTAATGGTATTCAACGTATCATCTGGCGATTGGTTTAAGGCTATTTTTAATGCTTCAAAACCACGCAGTGATTCATAAGTTGCTAAATCCAATACTGTGTCATGATGCGCCAAACGCCATGTCAATGGTTTGGTTTCGCTGGTCGCCGTTTCTTTATCACCATATACTGGGATGCGCTGCTCATTTAATTGGCTTGGCGCTTTGCCTTGACCGCGACGAGCGATCTGCTCTGTAATCGTTAAACTCATGCGTATAGCTCCAACAATTGGGCGACCTCGGTGGGTTGGACAGGACCATAAGTGTCTTCATTAATCAACACCGCAGGACCTTTGTCACAATTACCCAAACAGCAAATCGGCAATAGCGTAAAGCGACCGTCAGACGTCGTTTGACCGTAGTCGATGCCTAGCTGCGATTTTAATTCAGCCGCCAGCGCTTCATAGCCTGTCAGATAGCAAGCCACAGAATCACAAATTAAAATGACATGACGACCGACTGGCTGACGATAGATACGGTTAAAGAAGGTTGCTACCCCATCCATATCGGTCATAGGCACATTTAAAATATTAGCAATAGCATTGACTTGTGCATCATCAACCCAGCCGTTACGCTTTTGCACAATCTTTAGTGCATCTAAAGACGCTGCCCGCGGATGGGGATAATGATGCATATATTCACGAATGGCCGCAATTTCTTCAGCGGTTAAGATACTTGCCACATCTACTTTTGGCATTTTATCGGAAACAATTCTCATAATCTTTTTCTTTCCTCACTCAGCCCACTGTTTAGGTTGCGCTCGTCGCGCGCCAACAGCGTTTTGGTGTGCCAGTTTGGCGATAACATGTTAATGAACTTGTCTTACTTTTTAACTTTTATAGGTTTATAGCTATTCGCTTATCACCCTAAAAAATTCTAATCTTATTAAACTAACCATTAAACTCATAATCACAAATGCTCTAACGGTCACAATCCGCCATCACAATATCAATCGACGCCAAATACATAATGGCATCAGAGACCAGCGAGCCATTAATGACCGATGGCATCTGCTGTAAATGTGCAAATGTCGGGGTGCGAATACGGGTACGATAGCTCATCGTCGCTTTGTCTGAGGTGATGTAATAACTGTTTAGACCTTTGGTCGCTTCGACGATAGTGGTGCACTCGCCCGCTGGCATCACAGGACCCCAAGATACGGAGATAAAGTGATTAATCAAGGTCTCAATATCATTTAAAGTACGGTCTTTTGGCGGTGGTACTGCCAGTGGATGATCAGCCTTATAAGGACCTTGCGGCATATTATCCATACATTGACGGATGATACGTAACGACTGGCGCATCTCTTCGATTTTCACCATACAGCGATCATAAGCATCACCGTTATAGCCGATAGGCACTTCAAAGTCGTAATTCTCATAGCCCATATACGGACGTGCTTTACGCAGATCAAAATCCAAACCCGTCGCCCGTAAGCCTGTACCAGTGACACCCCATGCCAATGCTTGCTTGGTATTATACTGCGCAACCCCTTGGGTACGGCCTTTAAGCACACTGTTCTGTAGCGCCGCCTTGACATACTCATCCAAGCGTTTTGGTAGCCACTCTAAAAACTCACGGACCAAACGTTGCCAGCCGCGTGGTAAATCGTGCGCTGTACCGCCGATACGGAACCAAGCAGGATGCATACGATAACCGGTCACCGCTTCGATGACGTCATAGGCTTTTTGACGATCGGTAAACGCATAGAATACTGGCGTCATACCGCCCGCATCCTGAATGAAGGTACCGACAAATAGCAAGTTATTGGTAATGCGAAAAAACTCGCTCATCATTACGCGGATGGTTTCAGCGCGCGGTGGAATGGTAATACCGGCCAGCTTTTCGACCGACATGATGTACGGTAGCTCATTCATCACACCGCCAAGATAGTCAATGCGGTCGGTATAAGGAATAAATGAATGCCATGTTTGGCGCTCAGCCATCTTTTCTGCGCCGCGATGGTGATAGCCGATATCGGGGATACAGTCGACGATTTCTTCGCCATCAAGCTGTAGCACCAAACGGAACGCACCATGAGCCGATGGATGGTTAGGACCAATGTTCAAGAACATAAAGTCCTCATCACGGCCTGAACGCTTCATGCCCCACTCTTCTGGGACAAAGCGCAAGTTTTCTTGCTCGTATTGTTGTTTAGCAGTATTTAGGAAGTACGGGGTAAACTCAGTCGCACGCGCATGATATTCTTTACGCAGAGGATGACCTTCCCAATATTTAGGCAATAAGATACGGGTTAAATGTGGATGGCCAGTAAAAACAATCCCGAACATATCCCACACTTCACGCTCGTACCAGTTGGCATTTGGCCAAATCTTGGTCGCACTCGGAACGTTTAAATCATCTTCACTCAGCGCGACTTTAATACGTACATCACTATTACGCTCAAGCGACATCAAATGATAAAACACCGTAAAATCACTGTCAGGTAGACCTTGGCGATGCTGACGCAAACGCTCATCTATCGCTGACAAGTCAAATAGCATGACATAAGGTTTTGGTAGTTTACGCAGGTATAAGAGAACGTCTAATAAGTCAGCACGCGCCACCCAAACCGTTGGAATCTCATCAACCGTATGCTGCACGACAAACTTACCGGCATACTTATGCTCCAGCTCTTTGATAACTGCTGGGACAGGTTTACTCTTAGGATCTATATTTTCGACTACCGTGACCATGAATGATGTATTCCTTCATTAATCATAACTGATTCATCATAGCTAATTCATCATAATTGATTAATTATAGCTACACTGTGATGCGCGCATAAAACATTAAGCTGGCTACTAACTAAGCTGGCTACTACTAGTCTAAACGCAACGACCAATCTAAACCTATGCGCTTAAATGCTGTCTGGGCTACGCAAGTTTTTCACCGCGATACGATCCGCTTGCTTACGGTCACGCTCAGGCGTCATTTGTGGCTGGTAGATACCCTGCTCATTGACATGAATACCCAGCGGACGACGCTCTTTAGTAATGGACTCTTGTAATAACATCAAACCCTGAATCAACGCTTCTGGACGCGGCGGACAGCCCGGTACATAAACATCTACTGGGATAATCTTATCCACACCTTGCACCACTGAATAGATATCATACATGCCGCCCGAGTTGGCGCAAGCACCCATCGAAATGACCCATTTTGGCTCAAGCATTTGCTCATAAAGGCGCTGAATAACAGGGGCCATTTTAACAAAGCACGTACCAGCGACAATCATCACATCGGCCTGACGCGGTGAGGCTCGAATGACCTCAGCACCAAAGCGCGATAAATCGTGAACTGCCGTTAGCGTGGTAGCATATTCGACATAACAGCAAGAAGTACCAAAGTTAAATGGCCATAGTGAGTGCTTGCGCCCCCAGTTTGCTGTTGAATGAACGAGGTCTTCGAGGCGACCCATAAAGACGTTTTTATTGACTTCGTCTTCGATAGGATCATTGACCGTTTGACTGGTCTGTGCAGGATAGGTATCTGCATCAGGGTTGGCTTTTGTTAGTGTGTATTTCATAACATACAACCTTTATATTTATATAGGCACGGCGCGGCAATCATCTTGCCCTCGCTATGGCCTTAACTGCTATTATTAAATAATTTTTACGATTAACTATTGATATATCTACTAAAGACCATCAACGTGCAGCGTTATCGGGCTGTGCAGACGCCGCAAAATCTACAGTCGTTACATTACCGGTAATATTAATATGATCGATATTTTGTAGATGACGACGATTGGTTTCAATATTGTTTGAAACGTTAATCTGTCCTGAAGACTGCGCAGGTATTTTGCCCGTCGGGTCAACCATCAGCTCATCAACACCATCAAACTGGGTAATGTCTGCCAAATTGAAACCTGCCGGCGCCGCATATAAACGGGCTTTTTTGCGAAGTTTATCTGCAGGTGACCAGTTCAGGGCACCCAAGCTCAAGGCATAGACCAAACCAATCAATAAATCGATGATAAAGGTCGCTGCTGTCGCAAAGCCGAGCCAGCCCGTTTCACGTACCGAAACGGCGTAGGCATATAAGTAGAGTGCTTCTAAATCAAAGATAACAAAGAAAATCGCCACCAAATAGAATTTGGCAGACAAACGAATACGGGCGTTGCCAGATCCGACAACACCCGCTTCAAATATTTCTTCTTTTTGTAAGCCTTGAGAGCGACCGCCAAGCAAGCGTGGAACGACCAGCATAAAAATGACTAGCCCAATGGCGGCTAAGATGAAAGCGATTGCTGACCAATTAAAAGCAGACATGATAATACGTGCTCCTCACCCAATCGAGTGTTAAACGCAGTGCGAGTACTCACCTATTAAAGGTGCTCTAGCGACTAGTTTAACGCAGACGAAAACACAAAGTAACTGTCATTGAGTCACTGTATTTAAGTAACTATTTTAGGGTCTGTGCTGGTAACAACCAATTATCAAGCTTATTGACGACGATGTCAGACGCGACCAACGATAACATTTCCGATAGATAACGGATGCAGGCTGGTTGCCTAACGTATCTTTTAACAACGTAAGATCAACGTATTAAATCAATATCATATTCGATTGCTTACTTAATTGATTTAATAGCTCATTACACGAGGTCAATAATGACGTAACAACTGGCATAAATTATTTACGTACTATACGCATACCAGTGCCTAAAAGCTAGTTTTTAACTGCATCGGACGGTCACTTTCTATGTGAAAAAACTATATTGCTTACCTCGTAAACTGTGGTATAGACGTTACCTTATATTAACTCTAAATCCATCCTTTTAATCGTCAGCACATATAAAGGCAGCGCCCGCCGTGAGTTGAACGCCCTTTGACTCTTTTTCATTTGCCAACTCCTCACCCAAAGTACCGGTTTTTGCTTTATAATAGCCTACCTAATTTCGATGATTTATGGCCAATAAATCACACATCTTGTTACCTTTAATATTTGATTGTCTTTATTAAAAATATCGATGCGTTGTTCAGTGTCATCATTCGCGCAACATTCATTTAGCGTTACAGCTATCCGCTCTATCCTCTTTTTTGCTTTTGTCTTACAGGTCACGTTATGAGTCAACTTAATCCCAAACAACAAGAAGCGATGCTCTACGTATCAGGCCCACTGCTGGTGTTAGCAGGCGCAGGTTCCGGTAAGACATCGGTTATTACGCGCAAAATTGCTTACCTAATTGAAGAATGCAACATGCCAGCGGAACGCATCACCGCTGTGACTTTTACCAATAAAGCCGCGCGTGAGATGAAAGCCCGTGTCAGTAAGTTGCTACCGAGTGAAAAAATGCGCGGTCTGACCGTGTCGACCTTTCACCAATTTGGGTTACAGTTTTTACGTTATGAGCTGATTCATACCCCGCTTAAAGGCAACTTCTCCATCATGGACAGTGACGATAGCAAACGTCTATTAATGGAGTTAATGATGCGCGACAACCTAAGCGGCGCCGAAAGTCGTGAGCTGGTTGGTAAGGCCATCAAGATGATTTCTGATTGGAAAAACGATTTGATTGAGCCCGATCAGGCGATGGAAACCTTAGATGATCCAGAAGACATGATTTTTGCCACATTATATGCTTTATATGAGCGCAATTTGCGTGCTTATAATGCGGTCGATTTTGATGATTTGATTGTCCTGCCGACGAAGATATTGCGCGAAAACAGAGAGCTACGCGATAAGTGGCAAAACCGTATTCGCTACTTACTCGTTGATGAGTATCAAGACACCAACACCGCCCAGTATGAAATGATTAAGCACTTGGTCGGACCACAAGGGCGCTTTACCGTCGTTGGTGATGATGACCAATCTATCTATGCCTGGCGCGGGGCAAAGCCTGAAAACATGGGGCTACTTAAAGAAGACTTCCCCAAGTTAAAAATCGTTATGTTAGAGCAAAATTACCGCTCGACCACGCGTATTTTGACTTCTGCCAACGCGGTTATTACTAACAACGAACATTTATTTGAAAAGAAACTCTGGTCAGATAAAGGTCAAGGCGAAAAAATCCGCATTATTAATTGCCGTAATGACGACGATGAGTCCGAGCGCGTCGCCAAGGAGATTGTCACTCATAAATTGCGCTTTGGTAATGAATGGGAGCAATATGCTGTTCTTTACCGCAGTAACTTTCAAGCAAGGATGCTAGAGGCGCAACTGCGTCAACTGCAAGTGCCTTATAAGTTATCTGGCGGTCAGTCGTTCTTTGCTCGTAGTGAAATTAAAGACATCATGGGTTATTTACGTTTGATTTTAAACCCAGAAGACGACAGTGCTTTTTTGCGTATTATCAACACACCCAAACGCGGTATGGGACCAGCAACACTAGAGAAACTGGGGTTATTTGCCCAAGAGCACAGTATATCGTTATTGGCCTCCTGTACCCACGCTGGTCTGACCCATGTGTTGCCATCCAAAGCTTATGGCACGATAAAAGAGTTTGGTGAGTTTATCGAGC
The DNA here is from genome assembly GCF_052378235.1 of Psychrobacter sp. AOP3-A1-26. NCBI lineage: Bacteria > Pseudomonadati > Pseudomonadota > Gammaproteobacteria > Moraxellales > Moraxellaceae > Psychrobacter > Psychrobacter sp. AOP3-A1-26. The sequence continues at coordinate 20,768 of NZ_JBQSXN010000017.1, read as the reverse complement.
ATTATACTCGTGAGCTTGACCAGCATCCTGACCCAGTACCTATCGTGCGCCAGATGATCGACGAGACCGGTTATATCGACTTTGTGCGCAGCGACTCTAAAACACCGCAACAAGAAAAAAACCGCATCGATAATATCGATATGCTTTATACCAGCATTCAGTCGTTGATTAATCGTGCGGAAAATGACGAAGATCGAACCATCGACACCATTATTCGCAAGCTGGTGTTGCTGGATATGCTCGAGCAGCAACAAGAAGAAGAGAATACCAATAAAGTCAACTTGATGACCTTACACGCCGCAAAAGGCCTAGAGTTTGATTTCGTTTATATCATGGGGCTTGAGGAAGAAATGCTACCGCATCGCAACTCTATCCTGAGCGAGACAATCGAAGAAGAGCGGCGCTTGATGTACGTGGGTATTACCCGCGCCCGTCGTGAACTGACATTGACCCTAGCAACCCAGCGCCGCGCTGGTGGTCAAATGCGCGTCACTTCTGAGTCAAGATTTTTGGATGAGCTGCCAGAAGATCATATCGACTGGCCAGCCAAGGCGAAGAAGAAAAAAGCCACTAAAGACCCTGAAAAAGTCGCTGATGAGTATTTGGCCAATATCCGAGCGTTATTGGGCAACCGCTAATTTTAGCATCCATGCTTGAAGTTACAGCATATGAAGTTACAGCATATATAGTGAGTTTAGTATAAAAGCGATACAGCGGGACTGGAATACTTTGGTTTAAAACATAAGTTTTGCAGTCTCTAGTCATTACTGCTATTTAACTGTTAAAAAAACTTGGAACACTGATGTCCACTCCTACGCCAAACCCAGAACGCTCGTTGACACGGCAAGGAGACTATAATCCAGCTGAATTTAGTGCTGAGTATAAGCTGCTTTACTTGCAACAATTGGTCGCTGATAAAGCCTATAAAGCCATTACTGAGTTTTTAGAAAAACAGTCAGAATATGAGATTGCCAACTTATTAGAGTCATTCCCCACCCAAAATCGTTTATTAATTTGGGCACAAGTACCAGAAAAAATTAAAGGTGAAGTGCTTGCTGAGCTAGAATTTGATACCCGCCAGCCACTGATGGAAAATATCTCATCTAAAGAGATATCGCTTTTTACCCAAGACCTTGATGCGCAAGACATCTCTGAGATTTTAGATACCGTTACTGACAGCGTGCGTACCTCGGTAATGGCAACCTTGGACGAAGATATTCGGATTCAGGTCAATAAGCTTGATACCTATGCCGACTTGGAAGTTGGTCGCTATATGGATCCTGATCTTATTCAAATCAGAGACAACATCACGCTTACAGAAGTACAGCATTGGCTACGAGAGAATGATGAGTTACTCGATAATGAGAGCCAAGAGCTGTTGGTCGTCGATCAAAGCCAGCAGCTACTTGGCCTGTTGAGTTTGGTTGATTTGATTAAACACGACCAAAACACCTTAGTCTCAGAATTGATTCATACCGCCATCACTATTAATGACCGCTTAGATATTCAAGATGCCGCGGCGATTTTCCGCTCAGAAGACATCCGTTTTGCACCAGTGATTAATAGCCATGGAGAGTTGGTCGGTCAATTAAATGGTGAGGACATCATGGAAATTATCCAAGACGATGTCGATAGCACCATGAAAAACCTCGCTGGTGTCAGCCAAGATGAAGAGCTTTTTGCACCCATCTTGACCAGTGCCAAAAGTCGTAGTATTTGGCTCGGTATTAATTTATGTACAGCTCTGTTAGCGGCGGCTGTGATTGGTCAGTTTGAGGCAGTGTTAGCAAAAGTAGTGGCCTTAGCGATACTCATGCCAGTGGTTGCCAGTATGGGCGGTATCGCCGGCTCGCAGACACTGACCGTCGTCATCCGCGGTATGGCGATGGGTCAAATTGGTGGCTCTAACCGCTTATGGTTATTAAATAAAGAGCTGTGGGTCGGGGCGATAAACGGTATCATATGGGCGATAATCATGGCGTTTATTGCCCAATTGTGGTTTCATGATATTAAAATTAGTACAGTTATTGGTTTGGCGATTGCCATTAATATGACTGCCGCCAACGTCTCGGGAATTAGTATACCGCTGATGCTAAAACGCATGAACATCGACCCTGCCCTATCCGCCTCCGTTATCCTAACGACGGTAACGGATATTGTCGGCTTTATGTCATTCTTGGGCCTCGCCAGTGTGCTGATACTCTAGAGCGTACCAATGTTAGCCATAAGACTAGCAATAGAATTAGCAATAAATTACCTATTAGAAATTCGATTTATAAAACCTTCCAATCGTTAAGTGAGTGCGTTATGCAAGCTGTACAAGTTAAAGTGTTAAACCCTAAAATTACTGAAGATAAAGCGTTTTCTCTACCCACGCGTGCCACCGATGGCAGCGCTGGTATTGATTTGCGTGCTTGTATTGATGAGCCTTTGACTATTAAAGCAGGTGCAACGCATTTAATTGGCACTGGTCTTGCCGTTTATATTCAAGATCCCAATTATGCGGGGATGATTTTACCGCGCTCAGGTCTTGGTCATAAGCACGGTATCGTTTTGGGCAACTTAGTTGGGCTGATTGACGCCGACTATCAAGGCGAGCTGATGGTCAGTATTTGGAACCGTAGCAATGAAGATTTTGTATTGAATCCAGCAGAGCGCATGGCACAATATGTGGTCGTACCCGTTGCCCGCCCTGAGTTTGAAGTCGTGACAGAGTTTAGCGATACCAGTGCCCGTGGTGCAGGTGGTTTTGGCCATTCAGGTCGTCAATAGCCACTGATTTTCAGTCGCTATAAACTGTATAAATAATCATATAGTAGATTCATTTTAAAAACGATACAGTGCTATTGGCTATAAATTTTTTTGCCGCCTCTGTCACGCCTGCGAACAGCAAGCAAGAAAAAATTATAGCAATAGCACGTTACTAGTTACTCTACTATAATCGTATCGCTTTTATTTTGAACTGACTATCATCAGCCATTGGCTTTTATTAACGACAACCATATCAATTACGACAATAAGGAGAGTAAGCGATGCCGTCTTTTGCTGCGCAGCAATCCTTATTTCGTGCTTATGATATTCGTGGTTCGCGCCAGCATTTCACCGCTGACTTTACTCAAGCATTGGGGCGGGCGTTTGCTCACCTTTATAATGTGCAAGACTATCTTTCTCACAGTTATCATAATAAAAACGACGAGTCAGCAGATAACCTTACAATAATTAACCAGCCAAATAAAAGTATTAAGCAAAATAACCATATCAAACAGAACACCGTTGTGATTGGTTATGATGTGCGCTGCGGTAGTGATAATATTGCCCACACTCTTGCTAATATCTTGACTCGGCAGGGCTTACAAATTATCCAATTGGGGCTAATTACTACTCCCATGATGGTTTTTTGGGCCGAGCACTATCAAGGCCATGGCATTATCGTAACCGCCAGCCATTCCGCTAAAGATATTTTAGGGGTTAAATGGTTGGTCAATCACGCCTCTCCTAGTAGCGAAGACATTCAAACATTGTATCAAAAACTGGCTATCCGTGATGTGCAAAAAAATCCGTCAAAAACCTTTGACGCACCCATTAGTAATAAGCCGATTAACTTACCTACCGAGCAAGTAAGCAGTGCTTATACGGATGCCATTGTGCAAGTATTTGGGCAGCTCTATCAGCACGATAACCCACACCAACATCCCTATCAGAACTCAAAAGACAGCCAACAACTATTATCCAAACTTGATTTAACAGTTGTTATCGACTGTATGCACGGGGCGACCAGTCATATCGCCCAGCCTTTATTTGCACATTTTTGCCAACAAGTTATCATGCTCCACGATACCCCTGATGGACATTTCCCCTCTGGTAATCCCGACCCTACTGAACCGCTTCGTCTTAAACAATTACAGCAGAGTGTACTTGATCATCAAGCAGACATAGGCATCGCCTTCGATGGTGATGGCGACAGGCTGATGGTTGTCGATAATAATGGCAAAGTGGTTACGCCCGATCACCTGCTTTATCTGTTGGCAAGCGTCGCCGTAAAGGATCGCCCTCAGTCTTTAACCACCTCATTATCAGATACTCAGGTATTGTTTGATATTAAATGCTGTCACCATTTACCAAAATTAATCGCCGAGCTTGGCGCGACAGCGGTGATGAGTCAAACGGGTAGCAGTCTAATACGTCGACGTTTACAACAATCAAATAATCAAATCATATTTGCTGGTGAGTTATCTGGTCATTTTATCTTTAATGATAATCGCTTTATTCTTTATGATGACGCCATGTATGCGGCACTAAGACTGCTACACTGGTTAGCACATCCTATGAGTAGTCTTAATATTAAGACAAACCTAGCCAAGATTATTCATAGTTTGCCAGTCATCGTCAGTACAGCTGATCATTATTTACCGCTTCCAGAGACACTTGTAAATGACTGTTCAATCATCGAGAAGCTGGCGAGATTCTGTCAGTATTTACAGCACTTAATAAATGCGGCGTCCGTATCCCCTACTCAATCCGATTCACAAACCAGCACTGCCTGTGCGTCGTCGCTGTGTAATTGTTCTACAAAAAAACATTCTATAACCTTAGAACAAGCGCAAGATTTATTGCCTATCGGTACCAAACTTAGCTGTATCGATGGTGTGCGTTTGGATTTTTCCCACGGCTTTGGGGTATTGCGGCAGTCAAATACCAGTCACAACCTAACGGCCCGCTTTGCTGGCGATAGTCTAGAGGACTTGAGAGATATTCAAACAAGATTCGCCACTCTATGTCGCCCATTTGATGCGACATTAGCAGCGCAGATTATGACCATTGTTCCTGAGTAGCTGTTGCTAACAAAGAATAAAAGAAGCTATTAATTAATCAATCATTTAGTAGATAACCAACCATTAAAAACCTTGTTTTAGGAGCTTGTAATGACGCTTAATTTGGACGACGCCAAAATTACCGCTGAAGTATTAACCACAGCGCTACCTTATATTCAACGCTTTGTCGATAAACTCATCGTGGTTAAATACGGCGGTAACGCCATGACCGATCCTGAGCTCGAAAGCTCGTTTGCCCGCGACATTGTGTTATTAAAAACCGTTGGCATGCACCCTGTTGTCGTCCACGGCGGTGGTCCACAAGTGGATAACCTACTAAAAGAACTGGGTCGTCAATCTGACCGTATCGACGGGATGCGCGTCACCGACAAAAGCACCATGGATATCGTCGAGATGGTCTTGGGCGGTAGCGTCAACAAATCGATCGTTAGCTTAATCAATAAGCATGGCGGCCGTGCCATCGGCTTGACTGGTAAAGATGCCAATTTAATCTTAGCCAAAAAACTAATGATGGAAAAAATTGGCGCAGATGGTATCGCGGTACCAGTCGATTTAGGCTTTGTTGGTGATGTGGTTAGTGTCAATAAAGACGTGATTAACATGCTTATTGCCTCCGACTTTATCCCTGTTATCGCCCCACTTGGGGTTGATAGCGAAGGCAACAGCTATAACATCAATGCCGACTTGGTCGCGGGTAAAGTGGCTGAGTTTTTACAAGCGGAAAAGCTCATGCTATTGACCAATATCAAAGGCGTATTGGGCCGTGACGGCGAAGTGGTGACTGGGTTGACGCCAAAGAAAGTCGACAGCTTGATTGAAGATGGTACCATCTCGGGCGGTATGATTCCTAAGATTCAGTGCGCTCTAAATGCGGTTCGTAGTGGGGTTAAAAGTGCGGTTATTGTCGATGGTCGTGTGCCTCATGCCACGCTGTTAGAAATTTTTACCAACGAAGGGGTTGGTACTTTGATCAGTCGCGATATTGATGCGGCCATGCCTTAGGTTTCTGAGGAGTCAATCATGCCGCTATGGCTGTGGTGCCTGCTGTTTATTTTAGAGAGCTTATATTGCTGGTGGATTATTGGCTATGGCGGCGCGCGCTGGATAGAGGGCTGGAAGTCGTTCTTTATGATTGAATGGTTTGCGCTCGATTGGACAGCGGAGCAAATTCGTCTTTATGTACTCATTATTTGGTGCTTTAGCGTGATTTGGTTTATCGTTGGTGCGATAAAGCCTGAGCTTAGATTTTATTATTAGCTCAGGCGTATTTTTTAACCAAAAACGGTCTCTAGCTGCGCTTCATCATAACCGCACAGTAAGACGGACTTATCATGATACCTACCTTCAATAATAGGGCGCTTAATCATACTGGTATTTTCGACAAGTAAATCAATGGCAGTATCTACGCTGGCATCTGCCGCTTGCTTCTGCTCGTCGGTCAGCTTGCGCCATGTAGTGCCTCGCTTGTTTAGGACTTTATCTATCCCTAACTCGTTTACCCAGCGCTGAATACTATCTTTATCAATACCCTGCTTTTTATAGTCATGAAAATCATAGCTGACGCCTAGCTCATCAAGCTTAGTAAATGCCTTTTTCATGGTGCTGCATGATTTAATACCGTAAATGGTGATGGTCATAGTTAATCCTTAAGAAGTTATATTTATAGCGTACTTTTACTTAATAATAAAAAACAGATAGAAAGCTATACAAAGAACAACCAAGGCTAATAATAGCCACTTCCCTTTTGGGGTAATTAGTTTCATTCTCTCCATTTCTATAGGCTCATAATGTATAGCGGAACGGCCTTCAGAGGCAAGTTGCACTAGATAGACAATTTCCAATTCATTCAAGATGGCATCTTTATACCTCATAGACCTTATGGGATATTGTATGGTTTTGCCTTGTTTAGGTTGAATCACTAACAGCCAAATTTCGTGGCGCTTGATGACTCGACGACCTATGCCTATACACTCAATATCCTGCCATAACAAATATCTCTGTTGTGGTCGGCGCAAGACTTGTAGTATTGTTAACCCTTTATCCGTAATTTGAAAAACGGGCTTACCAGTAATAAAGGCAAATAATACCGTAAATACTGCAACAGCTATCAAAATTATTGATAACCACATCACTATAATGAAAAACCAACCTTCATCTTTTGCGATGGGTAACCCATAATAATACAGCGGAAAAATCAACAAACCTAAAGCCAAAATCGACAGCATGTGTTTGTTCGATAAATATAAATCAATGGGGTATTTTAACACTTGCCCTTTTTTTAGTTTTTGCATGCCTAGCCTTACTGTAAGTCTATAAGTGTTTATATACTATTCAATACTGCTCTATTATTACCTTGCCCCATCGCATTTTTTGCCAATTTGCGCTATTCTAGCGTATCTAATTTCTTATTAAAATATTCAATCTCGAGCCAACTATGAGCAATACTGTGACATCTGACCAAGCAGAAAACAACCATTATAACCCACAAGCGATAGAAGCGACGCAGCAAGCCAAATGGGCGACTGACAAGCGTTTCGAAGTTGATAATGAGCCAAGCGATAAACCGAGCCGCTATATGCTGTCTATGTTCCCGTATCCTAGCGGCAAGTTGCACATGGGTCACGTGCGTAACTATACCATCTCTGATGTCCTGAGCCGTTATTACCGTTTAAAAGGCTATGAGGTCATGCAACCAATGGGCTGGGATGGTTTTGGCCTGCCCGCAGAAAACGCCGCCATTGCCAATCAAACGCCGCCTGCTAAATGGACATTTGAAAATATTGATAACATGCGAGCACAGCTAAAATTGCTCGGCTTATCAATTGACTGGTCACGCGAGTTTGCCACTTGTAGCCCTGAGTATTACCAGTGGGAGCAGTGGTTATTTTTACAGTTATACAAAAAAGGCTTGGTCTATAAAAAGCTGGCGACGGTCAACTGGGATCCCGTCGATAATACTGTTTTAGCAAACGAGCAAGTCATCGATGGTAAGGGCTGGCGTAGTGGCGCGGCGGTTGAAAAACGCGACATCCCAATGTATTACTTTAACATCACCGATTACGCCGACGAGCTATTGGACGACTTGGATCAACTAGAAGGCCATTGGCCGGCTGAAGTCATCACCATGCAGCGTAACTGGATTGGTCGTAGTGCCGGTATGGAAGTGCATTTTCCTTATGAGATTGCTGGCGAAAGCAATACCTTGGATGTGTTTACGACGCGCCCTGATACCTTGATGGGCGTTACTTATGTCGCCGTTGCCGCAGAGCACCCGCTAGCACAATATGCTTCTGAACAAGACGACGTGATTGCTCAATTTTGTGCGCTGTGTAAAAAAGGCTCAGTCGCCGAAGCAGATCTCGCCAAAGCTGAAAAAATCGGTATGGATACTGGTCTTACCGTCACCCATCCGTTAACGGGCGAAGAAGTGCCAGTTTGGGTCGCCAACTATGTGCTGATGAGTTATGGTTCAGGCGCGGTGATGGCCGTACCTGCACACGATGAGCGTGATTATGAGTTTGCGACCAAGTACAATTTACCGATTAAGCAAGTCATTGATATTCCCACTGGTTATTTTGATGAGGTAGACGCGAACGCCAAAGCCAATAACATTGAAAGCAACCATGCTTATACCGAGCGCAATACCTTGGTCAATTCAGGCGAATTTGACGGGTTAGATTTTGAGCAAGCGTTTACAGCGATGCTGGCCAAACTTGAACCACAAAAATTGGCGAAGAAAAAAATCCAATACCGTCTCCGTGATTGGGGCGTCTCTCGCCAGCGCTATTGGGGCTGCCCTATTCCGATGGTCAACTGTGAGCATTGCGGCACCGTACCTGTCGAAGAGCAAAATCTACCAGTCGTTCTACCAACTGACGTTGTCCCTGATGGTCGCGGCAATCCTCTAAAAAACATCCCAGAGTTTGTCAATACGACTTGTCCAAAATGTGGTAACCCAGCTGAGCGCGAAACCGATACGTTTGATACCTTTGTCGAGTCAAGCTGGTACTACGCCCGTTTTGCCAGTCCAAACGATGCACAAAACATGGTCAACAAATCTGCTGCCAATAAATGGCTGCCTGTCGATCAATACGTAGGCGGTGTCGAGCACGCGGTCATGCATCTACTGTATGCACGCTTCTTTCACAAACTCATGCGTGATGAAAACTTGGTATCAGGTGATGAGCCATTTGCCAACTTGATGACCCAAGGCATGGTGCTTGCTGGCACTTTCTACCGCGTCAATGCCGACGGCAGTACGACTTACTACTTTACCGAAGATATCGATATTGATTACAACGAGCGCGGTCAGCCGATTAAGGCCCTCTTAAAATCAGACGGTCAGCCCGTGACCATTGGCAAAATTGAAAAAATGTCCAAGTCAAAAAACAACGGCGTTGATCCACAGATAACCATTGATAAGTATGGCGCTGATACCGTTCGCCTTTATACGCTCTTTACCGCACCTGCTGATCAAACCCTAGAATGGTCGGATGATGCGCTAAAAGGCCCATATAACTTCGTGAAAAAAGTCTGGCGTGTGGCAACTGAGCACAAGCAAGCACTAACCACAGCGAACTTGAGCCTTGAGACACTCAATAATGAAGCATTAAATACGGACGGCTTAAGCAAAGAAGCAAAAGCACTACGCCGTAAGACCCATGAAACCATCGCTAAAATTGATAAAGACTTAGGCGACCGTTTGGCACTCAATACGCCTGTCTCTAGCCTAATGGAGCTGGCTAACGAGCTGAGTAATTTTAAAGCAAGCAATGAGCAAGACCTACAAGTACAACATGAAGCTTTGATTGACCTGCTTATTATGCTATCGGTATATGCCCCGCACGTTGGTGAGCATTTGCTTGAACAGTTAGGGCTTGATACGGTCACCCTAGACTACCCTGTCGTCGACGAGAGCGCACTCGTACAGGATACGATCACCATGGTGGTACAGGTCAACGGTAAAATGCGTGGCAAAATGGATGTAGCACCAAATAGCGATCCAGAACAGCTAAAAGCGCAAGCGCGCGCGATTGATGGTGTGGCAAAATTCTTGACTGGCGACATCAAAAAAGAAATCGTCGTTCCTAATAAACTGGTTAACATCGTGGTTGCAGGCTAGATTTTTTAGGCTCAGTGACTTTTATTACTTTGGTTAGTACTCTGAGCCTTCTTATAATATCAGGATAACGATTATGTCGTATAAACATCGAGCAGCACCGTCGTCTCAAACCCGCTTAAGCAATAAAAACACTTCTGCCAAACACTCTAAATCTGGTGCGGAAAAACTGGCTGGTAGAAAAAAGCTAGCGGCGGTATTATTTGCTGCACTGCCAATGTTTGCAGTGCTAGGAGCAACTGCTGGTCTGAGTGGTTGCGGCTTTCAGCTACGTGGCTATGATGCGCCAATGCTGCTTGATGTCGCCAAAACAGCGGTGATTATCGAGGACAATCGCACTTCCTTTCCGCTTAAGCTACCATTAACCAGACGCCTAGAAATATTAGGCGTCGATGCCATTGATAATATGACCGCGGCTGACGTTGCTAGTAATAATAAACAAGTGGACGCGACAAAAATTTCTGCCATCACTATTAATAACGTGCGTTTTAAGCGTTATGAGCTGGTCGGTGTTTTGACAGAAATCCGCTTGGTGCTATCAGCTGATGTCAGTTATCAAACCACCGATAATGGCAAACCAGTTACGCTAAGCAACCCTATCCGAGTCGAGCGCAGCTATCAATACAATGAAGCATCGGTCAGCACCGATGATCAGCAAGGCGATCAAATTCGTGACTGGCTCTATGACAGTTTGGCACGCCGTATCACCGATCAATATGTTGCCATTTCTCTACCTAAAGTCAGCTCGACTGGGGTCAAAAAACCTGTACAAATCGGTGATGGCTCAGCATCAACCACGGTTGTCGTGCCAACTCCTTAGGTAACAAGGCGCAACCCCTTTCATATTATATATTTACGTCCATCCATCTGTGTACTCATAACCTATGCAAGATACCTTTATAAAAGCCTATCCGAAGCTACTGCAACCCTCCGTTGCAGTAGCTGGCTTGTGGCTGGCACATGGTGACGAGCCATTACTCAGCCAATGGCTTATCGATGCCATGCGCCCGCATTGGCGCGAACAGAATTATGCGATCAAGCGCATCGAACTCATATCAGTTAAAAGCTGGCAAGAAGTGCTATCAGAGCTGGGCAGCCAGTCTTTATTTGATGATGCCAGCGCACTCATCGTCACGGGCAACCATAAACCCGATAAGGCAGTCATCACCGAGCTAGAACGCTTTGCTCAGGATGCACAAACAGGGGCGCACAGTCACAGTCTATTATGGCTCACCCCAAAGCAAGACAAACGCGCTCAGAGCAGTAAATGGTTTGCGCCATTTACTCAATATGGGCACGTCATTGACTGCAATCTATATAACGAACAGCAGCGCCAGCAGTTATTGCAGATACAAGCCCAGCAATTTGGCCTAAAGCTGTCTCAAGACGCTTGGCAGCTACTGATGTCACATACTGAGCATCATTTATTAAGTGCTTATCAAACCTTATGGCGGCTGTCGTATTTATTTGCGCCGCAGTTGATGGCAAATAGTGACAATACCCCTCAAGAAGGCGGCCATCCTAACAAGCCTTTTACCAACGTCGCATTGGATATCAAAGACTTACAAGCAGCATTGGTCAGTGATGCCCAATTTAGCGTATTTGATTTATCAGATGCGATGCTTGCTGGTAATAGTGCACAAGTTGCCAAAATCATGTTTCAGCTCAAAGCCACCGACGAGCCAACCACCTTAGTACTGTGGGCAATCAGTAAAGACATGCGTCAAATTATGCAATTGATGGATGGACAAGACCCGCAAGCCCTCGGTATTTGGCGCAGCAAACAAGGCTTGTACCAACAAGCGTGCCGCCGTCAGTCACCAGCCCAGACTGCCGAATGGCCCGCCCTACTTTATCGCTGTGACCAAGCCATCAAAGGGCTTATTCGCCAGCCAGCGTGGGAGCTGTTATTACAGGCATCATTAGAACTATCAGGGCAAAGACTGTTTGCTACAAATTAACAGCTAAGCTTCGACTTTTGCCATTTAAAGCCATACTATTTAAAGCCGATCTTCATTGAAAATACTGGCTTATAAAAAACCACCTTCATTTAAATAATAACCATAAAAAAGTGGTGCTGGTATTAAAACACCGCACCACCTTTGAACAGCAACACTACTAGGGCGTGTCCTCATTTTGAAAATGGTGATAAAAATGAAATAAATCGTAGCTAAACAAGGAAAATAGTACAGTTAATATCGAGATATGAACCAGCTATTTGACGCAGTTTGGCAAAGATTTAGCTATTTTTAGCCCATTTAAAGTTTAATGCTCAGATTGAGGACACGCCCTAACTTACTTAAAACCAGCTTATTTAATGCTTTCTTCATCTGGCTTTTCTATAGTTGCAGCGTCAGTCTTAGAAGACTGAGAATTATCATCCTGACCTTGCAAACCCTCATTATTTACGGCATTAGCAGCCACAGATTTATTGTCTTGTTTACTATTTTGAATATCCACCAATTGCTCTTGCAGCTTAGTTTTAGAGCTTTGGATGGTATTACTGACAGATTTGCCACTATTTTCGATAAGCTGTTGCAAAGCTTCTGAATCGTCACGCTCAAAAAGTTTTATTTTTTCCATGAAATCTGGATCTTCTAACTCATAATAAGGGGCGATAGAAAATGATAACTTTTGCGCGATAAAGATGGTGGGTACACTATTTCGATAGCTATTGTAATTACGCACGCTGGCATTATAACGCTCACGGCGCTGCAAAATCGTTTCTTCCAAATTTTCAAGTTGACCCATCAGCGTTTGATAGGTTTGATTGGCTTTTAGGTCTGGAAACGCTTGGCTTAAGGCTTTCATAGAATCCATGGCTTGATTGCCTTTACTCACAGCTAAATGTGCTAACTTCTCATGCTCACCATAACCTTGAGCGATATCAATTACTTGATTGGCCAAGTCCACACGCTTTTTTAAGGCAGCTTGTAAGTTAGAAAGTTGTTCACGAATGGATTGCATGTCCGTCTGCAATCTATTATAAGTTTTTGCCACCCAAATCAGTATTGCAACCACAATTGCAACGATAATAATTAACCACATATCAAAAACACCTTGTCCGATTTATAATAATATAAACTTTTAGTAATCAAAATTCTAAAAATAGAAGCTTTTTCGTGGGTAATATTATACCCAAGTTCTATCTTTGAATGGCGCTAATTGATGATATGCCTAGCTAAACTGCCACAGTATTTCTTATTAACTATTAGTAATACAGAATGGTTTGCCTATTCCCTTAACCTTTCTTAAACTATTTGCCATTCCCTTTTACCCATGAAGTCTCTACTATAGCTATACTTGATTTAATTGTGATTGGATTGTTGTCATGCGCAAAATGAGCAAAAAGTCTGCTATCAAATGGGGCATTATTGCCTTAGTCGTCGTCGCTTTAGCGGCTCTAGCCTACAAAACTTTAAAACCAAAAAAAACCACACCTAACTATCTAACCGCAACTGCTGAAATTGACGATATAGAAAATAACGTCATGGCCTCTGGTAAAGTCAAAGCACTGAATACGGTCGATGTTGGTGCACAGGTATCTGGTGAAGTGACACGGCTATTCGTTGACGTCGGTGATCAAGTACAAAAAGGTGATTTGATTGCGCAGATTGATCAGGTCACCCAAAAGAACAATCTAAGCAATGAGCAAGCCAGCCTTGAACAAAGTGAGGCTGCCCTACAAAGCGCACGAGCAGAATCCTTAAGTCGGCAAGCAGGCTTAAAAAGTGCCTATGCTGACCTTAATAGCCGCCAGTCGGATTTAAAACAAGCGCAGTCTGACTTTACTCGCCTGCAATCACTGGTCGCTATCGACGCCATCTCGCAACAGGAATACGATACGCAAGCGACTCGGGTAGAAACCGCTAAAGCAGCGGTCACCAACGCACGTGCGGCTATCGATACCGCCAAGGCAGCCATTGCTACGACAGAAGCCAACATCAACAGCCAACAGGCCGCATTACGTAAATCTCAAACCAACGTCAGTACTGCGCAAGAAGATTTAAGCTACACCACCATTCGCGCGCCGATGTCAGGGACAGTGGTATCGGTTACCACTGAACAAGGTACAACGGTTAACGCCAATCAAACCGCACCAACTATTGTGACCTTGGCAGATTTATCTACTGTGCGAATAAATGCGCAAATCTCAGAAGCCGATGTCATTAACGTCAAAGCAGACTTGCCGGTTTATTTTAATATTATCGGTAATCCTGATAAAAAATATGATGCAACCCTTAAAGCCATTGAACCTGCGCCTGAGAAGATTAGCGACACCAGCTCGACCGATGCAGCCATCTATTATGTCGGTTATATCGAAGTACCCAATACCGAGCGCCGCTTTCGTATCGATATGACCGCGCAAGTTTATATCGTTATCAATCAAGCAAAAGACGCGCTGCTTATTCCCTCTGCTGCTCTACAGCCTGCCAAATCCAATAGAAATCGAGGTGCTAAAAAAGAGTCTAACGCTGATAATAATACTGCCGCTAATCCTGATAGCGATTCTAACGCCACCATGGCCACTGTCCGCGTCCTTAAAGCCGATGGCGAAGTCGTTGAGCAGACAGTCAAAGTCGGTATCAATAACCGCGTTAATGCTGAAATCTTAAGTGGTCTTAAAAAAGGCGACGAGGTCATATTAGGTGAAGAAGGACCTAATAAATCTGGCGGTAGAGGTGGTCGTCCGTTTTAATTTTTAGTATTTAATAGAAGATAAATTGAAACAAAATCGACGCGAGCAAAACATCAGCTTTAGCTTTGATAATGACTTGAGATTTGAGATAAGCAGGATAGCAAATGAGCAACCAAGACCCGACTTCTAATGCCACTGTGACGCCCTTGATGGAAGTTAAAGGCCTGATTAGAGAGTTTCAAGCTGGCGAGCAGACCATTCGCGTATTGCACGATATCAACTTGACCATCAATCAAGGTGAAATGGTCGCTATTATTGGGCAATCAGGCTCAGGCAAATCAACCTTGATGAATATCTTGGGTTGTTTAGATCAAGCAACAGCAGGCGACTATCAAATCTATGGTCAATCGGTCAGCCGTCTAGATGCGGACGAGCTGGCTAAACTACGCCGTGAGCACTTTGGTTTCATTTTTCAGCGTTATCATCTGCTCGGTGATATTAGCGCTCGTGATAACGTCTCTGTACCTGCCGTTTATGCAGGGATGGATGGACAAGCGCGTAGTGACCGCGCCGAAAAGCTATTGTCAGATTTAGGGTTAGCGGACAAAGTAAATAATCGCCCAAGCCAGCTATCGGGCGGCCAACAGCAGCGCGTTTCTATTGCTAGGGCACTGATGAATGGTGGTGACATCATTTTAGCTGACGAACCAACAGGGGCACTGGATAGTAAGTCGGGCGAAGATGTTGTCCAAATCCTAAAAGACTTAAACGCGCAAGGTCATACCATTATCATGGTTACTCATGACCCGAGCCTTGCCGCCCAAGCTGAGCGTGTGATTGAAATCAAAGATGGTTATATCATTGCTGATTATAAAAACGAAGACTATCAGCAAGTAGAACCGCAACCAGCACCTATAATAGACAAACATCGTAAAAGTGCCTTTAGCAGCTTTATCGATCGCTTATTTGAAGCCTTTAAAATGTCATTACTCGCCATGTGCGCCCATAAAATGCGCACACTATTGACGATGTTAGGGATTATTATTGGTATTGCCTCGGTGGTGTCAGTTGTCGGTCTTGGTAAGGGCTCACAAGCGCAGATTTTGTCCAACATCAGCTCACTTGGCACCAATACCATCACCGTCACCGACGGCTACCCATACGGCGATCCTAGACGACAATACAATGATGATAATTTAACCCCACAAGACGCGCAAGCGGTCGCCGATCAGCCTTATGTTGTCAGTGTCAGCCCGCAGCTTAATAGCAATATGAACGTCCGCTATCGTAATGTTCAAGAAGCGGCCAGTATTAGCGGCGTTGGTAAAGACTATCTTGATGTCAGCGGTGAAACATTGGCAATGGGTCAAGGCTTTGAGGAACAAAGCATTTTACGCCGTACCCAAGACATCATTATTGATTCCAATGCCAATAAGACTTTTTTCCCTGATAATACCAATCCTATCGGTGAGGTATTACTAATAGGTAGCGTTCCTGGGCGCGTTATTGGTGTATTAGAGCCAAACGATAGTGGCTTTCGTAGAGGTGCAGACTCGCCCACCTTATATATGCCCTATACCACCATGATGTCACGCCTGATAGGTAGCGCTTATATTGAAAGCTTTGTGGCACTGATTGATAACAATATCTCCTCCTCTGCTGCCGAATCAGCCATCTCTGAGCTCATGCAAAGCCGTCATGGTACCGATGACTTCCGTATACGTAACTCCGACTCTATTCGTCAAACCATTGAGTCGACCACCGCGGCTATGACCTTGCTGATTTCATCCATCGCCATTATCTCGTTAATTGTCGGCGGTATTGGGGTTA
The DNA here is from genome assembly GCF_052378235.1 of Psychrobacter sp. AOP3-A1-26. NCBI lineage: Bacteria > Pseudomonadati > Pseudomonadota > Gammaproteobacteria > Moraxellales > Moraxellaceae > Psychrobacter > Psychrobacter sp. AOP3-A1-26. The sequence continues at coordinate 4,348 of NZ_JBQSXN010000017.1, read as the reverse complement.
TGAACATCATGCTGGTATCAGTAACTGAGCGCACCAATGAGATTGGCGTCCGTATGGCAGTCGGCGCGCGTCAAAGCGATATCATGCAGCAGTTCCTTATCGAAGCCGTTTTGGTCTGTATCTTAGGTGGACTGTTGGGTATTGGCATGGCGTTTGCCATCGGCGAGCTGATTAACCGGGTCGGCGGTGACAGCTTTCAAGTCATCTATTCATCAACTTCTATTATTGCCGCTTTTGTTTGCTCAACACTCATTGGTGTTGTTTTCGGCTTTTTACCGGCACGTAACGCTGCCAAGCTAGATCCAGTAGAAGCGCTATCTAGAGATTAGATGATTATTAATGACGATATTGAAAACTTCACTGCTAAAGGCTAAAATAACTAGCAATCTAAGTAGCTAAACCCCCAGATAAAGCTGCTATTTAAAAAGATTATGATTAATTACGTAGGATTTGCACTTTTTTTATAATTCGGGGTTGTAATTGTCTTAATTATATATATAATGTGCTCTCACGTTTAGAGATACAAACAATCTAAACGGGTAAACAAGTTTGTTGCCTCTTTTGATATTGAAGCTTTCATAGATAAAGAAATCAGGCTTGAAGAAAACCATTAGGACCGATAGCTCAGTTGGTAGAGCAGTTGACTTTTAATCAATTGGTCCCGCGTTCGAGTCGCGGTCGGTCCACCATGTTTAGCAGTACACTTATTAAGTATTTTGCCTACTCGGCATTGGCTTGATAATTTTAGTTTTAAAGAATCTTATTTAAATAAGGTTCTAGTTCAACCCTAGTGTTGATATCGAGTTTTTTAGAATTTACGAAAATGTAAATTCTCTTGCGCTCGGACGAAGCAATGCTTCGTTCTATCCTCGCTCAGGACCGATAGCTCAGTTGGTAGAGCAGTTGACTTTTAATCAATTGGTCCCGCGTTCGAGTCGCGGTCGGTCCACCATATTCAAAAGCCCAGTCATTTATTTGATTGGGCTTTTTTTCGTCTATTGTTCTAGGCTGTGTCCTCATTTTAAAAATGGTTATAAAAATGAGGACACGCCTTAGAGTCGATAAAATAAATACGTTATATTGTGATTTGAGACTGCAAAAAACTCACTTCTGTCTCACTGTATCGTTTTTTATATTGAACTAATTATTTACGATTGCGTTTAAAAACACTAAAATCAGCATCTTTTCGCCACAGCAATTTATGCTTAATGGTATCTTTAATCGTACGCGGATGCTTAGGCGCTTGAGCAATCAGCATATCAAAAGTCGTCTCATCTATTGCCAGCTCACGACCATGAGCCATCATCACATTGGACGGTTGTAAATCTTTTATTTTTTGAAGTGACTGAATATACACTTTAGGATCATAAATTGGAAAAGGCGCCACAAATTTGTGGCTCAGTTTAATAATCAAATCAGCGGTATATACTTGCCGGCTAGGTACATGAAATAGCGACAAATCACGGTCTGTATGCCCTGGTGTTTCCAATACCTGCCAGTCATCAAACTGCGGAATAGTATCACCATCATTGACTGTCAAATCAGGCTGCAAGTGCGCTGGATACCACAGCTTTCTAAAAGAGCGACCTTGGCGCTTAGCCACATAATGGGCAAGATTGATATCAACCAAATGCATGGCATGTCCCCCGATTCCACCATACCATTGATTTTTTTTATCCGCAGAGATAATCTGGCAGCCTGTTTTCTCTCTAAATTGATGTGCACCACCTGCATGATCTGGATGCATATGGGTGACCATGACGACTTTTAAATCCGTTACTGGTCTTTGCAAAGTCGTTCTAATATAGTCCAATACCATCGATACGTCAGGGCGGCAAGCACCGTCTAATAGCATAATTTTATTTGGATACACCGCAAGGTACGTACTTTGAATATAACCATCTAAGCGTACGATATTACATAAACTCATTTATCTTCCTTGACCTCTTCTCAGTCATTCTTGTGATACTCTTTTTATTCGTTGATTAAACTAGCGCGCCTTAGTATAACGCCCGTTATTTTAAAATAAATGATTTTGAGTGAACGCTTGTGACCATATTTCATAAGTGTTTTATTATTTCTATAATGACTCTATAGTTAAAATACTTTAAAAACGCTACCTGCAGTACGTGATGTAGCGATATTACTTCTCACTGACTATACATAGCTATCCTATAAAAATTTATCTTTATAACAATAAAAAACCCAGCACGTAGGCTGAGTTCTTTGTTTAGAAATTTAGATTAAAAAACTAAGCAAGATCTCGAACTTTTGGCTCGCGCTCCCACAGACGTGATTTGGCATTTTCAATGAAAGCATCTAAGTCCGCCAATGGCGTTACAAACGCATCTTTTTCAATGGGTAACTTACTCAGAATAAACTCATCGGTCGCGCCGCAATAAGCAATAGCTTTACAATGTGCATAAGCATCTGTAAACCAATCTAACGCTGCGCTGTCTTTAGCCAGCTTCTTGGCTTGCTCAGGCATGATGATACTAACCACCGCATCAAACATCACTGACGGACCACCAGAAACGCGTTCATCAGCTTGTATACGTGTATCATCGTCCAAGACAACTTCTTTACTTGGTGCGACAATTTTTACTCGAGCGCCCTGCTCTTTGGCTGCATCTTCAAACTTCTTAATTTCGCTATGCTTCGAGCCTTCTGCCACCAAGATACCAATTAAGCGACTTTTTAAACTCTTTGGCGTACGACCAATGGTCTGTAACGCATCCGATGTCGCCATATCTTGTACCGGCGCTGCTGGTTCTGCCGCTTTTGGTAATTCCATACCCAGAGCGCTAGACACGCGCTTAGCCAAGTCTTCATCGATATTACGTAGATGGCTAAGCATCCGCGTACGCACATGTGCGGTATCTACTTTACCCAGCTCAAATGCGTAGGCAGAGGCAATATGGGCTTGTTCAGCGGGTGTTTGGCTGCGATAGAACATACGCGGCTGGCTATAATGATCGGCGAAGCTTTCGGCACGCACGCGACCTTTAACGCCATCGTCTAGCTGCTCATGGAACGACTCAAAGCCTTTTTTGACGCTCTCGCGCGGTCTCGTTGTATCTAGGCTTTGTGGCTCATAAAGGACACGAGTTTTTGGCACTTGCATCTGCATATGACCATCTTGCTGATTATTAGCAAATGGACATTTTGGCGCGTTAATGGGAATTTGAGCAAAGTTCGGTGAGCCTAAGCGCGTAAGCTGGGTATCCAAATAGCTAAATAGGCGACCTTGTAATAGTGGATCATTACTAAAATCGATACCTGGTGGCAAATGCGACGGACAGAACGCCACTTGTTCCGTTTCAGCAAAGAAGTTATCTGGATAACGGTTTAGCACCATTTTACCTACTATTTTTACTGGCACTAACTCTTCTGGAATCAGTTTGGTCGCATCTAGGTGGTCGAACGGAAACTTATTGGCTTCTTCTTCGGTAAATAACTGTACGCCAAATTCCCACTCTGGATAATCGCCATTATTAATCGATTCGAATAAATCACGGCGATTGTAATCGGGATCTGCCCCAGAAATTTTAACCGCTTCATCCCAAGTGAGTGACTGCACACCAAGGACTGGCTTCCAGTGGAAACGCACAAAGGTGCTTTTGCCATCTTTGTTGATAAAGCGATAACTATGGATACCAAAGCCTTCCATCATCCCAAGGCTACGTGGCAGCGCGCGATCACTCATCAGCCAAATAACATTATGCATGGTCTCAGGGCTCAGCGATACAAAATCCCAAAAGGTATCGTGCGCCGATGCCGCTTGCGGAAAACCGCGATCAGGTTCTGGCTTCACAGCATGCACGAGATCAGGGAACTTCATTGCATCTTGAATAAAGAAAATCGGCATATTGTTACCGACGATATCCCAGTTGCCCTCTTCGGTATAAATTTTCACCGCAAAACCACGAACATCACGTGGCGTATCTTTTGAGCCTTTATTACCAGCAACCGTAGAAAAACGCGTGAATAATGGCGTCTGCTTACCGGTTTCTGTCAAAATCTTTGCAGTGGTATACTCTTCGAGCGATTCAGTCAGCTCAAAATAACCATGTGCTGCACTACCACGCGCATGCACAATACGCTCAGGAATACGCTCATGGTCAAAATGATTTATCTTTTCACGTAATACAAAGTCTTCTAACAGCGTTGGTCCACGAGCACCAACCTTAAGTGAGTTTTGATTATCAGAAATAACTACCCCTTGCTGGGTCGTCATGTCTTTGGTGTCATCACCTGCACGCTGATGGGTTTCACCACCGTTGCCACGTTCGGTATTCATATCTTTAGCGGGGTCAGTATGATCAATATTCTTATTCATAAAATATCC
>NZ_JBQSXN010000016.1:0-49156 GCF_052378235.1 Psychrobacter sp. AOP3-A1-26 | reverse complement strand
CCATAACTTTTTATTTACCAACTTTTTACCCACCACTTAACAGCGTCATTTTAGGCGCTGCAATCAAAAAGGAATATCTCATGGTAGACATGCCACCAGTAGTAGAGCTTGACACCAGTATGGGTGCGATCGTTATCGAACTCAACGAAGAAAAAGCCCCAAAAACGGTAGAGAACTTTTTAAACTACGTAAAATCTGGTCATTATGATGGCACGATTTTCCACCGCATCATTGACGGCTTTATGATTCAAGGCGGCGGAATGGACGCTGAGATGAATGAAAAAGCCACCAACAAGCCTATCGAAAACGAAGCTGACAATGGTTTAAAGAATGACAAAGGTACCCTCGCGATGGCGCGTACCCAAGACCCACATTCAGCAACCAGCCAGTTTTTTGTTAACGTAAAAGACAACGATTTCTTAAATCACTCTGGCAAAAACATGCAAGGCTGGGGCTATACCGTATTTGGTAAAGTCACAAGCGGTATGGACGTGATTGAAAAAATGCGCGGCGTACCTACTGGTCGTTTCGGCATGCATGCAGACGTACCAACAGAGCCAGTAACTATTAATTCAGCGACTATTATTTCTGAATAATCGTTAATTCTGAATAACAACTATTCGGTAAATTCTGATTATAAATCGTTACTTATGATTTATGAGGATAAAGATAAATGCAAAGTTTTAATCATTTAATCACAACCCGTCCTCATGAAGCGCGGCAAGTTTTGATTAGCGATTTGCATTTATCGCCTGAAGAGCCTGCCTTAGTGCAGGCTTTTTTGGCATTAGTTGATGACTGCATTGCTCTGCCAGCGCTAAAACGTCTGTTTATCTTAGGCGATTGGTTTGAGGTCTGGCTGGGTGATGACGTTTATTTATCGTTATCAGAAGATGAACGCCAAACACATTGGCTTACGCCTCTAATTGTAAAATTAAAAAAGCTGCGGATCGAAGGTTGCGAGGTACTAATCATGCATGGCAACCGTGATTTTTTATTGGGTCAGCCATTTTGTAGTTTATTCGGTGGTGAGCTTATTTATGAGCCTTATACTTTAGCTGTAGGTCAAGAAAACTATCGTTTGGAACACGGTGATGCACTCTGTACTGATGATAAAAAGTATCAATTTTTTCGTAAAATTATGCGCCATCGCTTAATCCAATGGTACTTGCTCAATAAATCGTTAGAGAAACGCTTGGCTATCGCTGATAACATGCGCCAAAAGAGTCAGGAAAACAATGCCAATAAAGCAGCGTATATCATGGATGTTAATGAAGCGGCAGTGAACAAAGCTATTTATCACTTTGACGCCTTACTACATGGTCATACTCATCGTCCTGAAATCCACCAAAGCAATGAGGGTAAAACTCGCTATGTCCTTGGTGATTGGCGGCTATTAGATAGCGACACTCGCCAGCCAAAAGTCAGTGCGGTGATTGGTGCGATTACGACAGATATAAATGCAAATATTGACAGCCACTCCAATAATGCTGAATTTGGATTGTTCGAATTTAAACATTCAGTGTAGGGTGCGCCCTGCGCACCAAAGTCAGTGCGCGAGGCACACCCTACAACTTTCATAAAATAAGGGTCTACTAAACATTTAGTAGACCCTTATTTTATTCGGCTATTAATCCTGTGGCATCAATTTAAAAAAGTGCTGGCGATAGTGCTTTAGCTCACGGATAGAGTCGCGAATATCATCTAAGGCTAAGTGACTGCCACCTTTTTCAAAATTCTTTAGAATATCAGGACGCCAGCGGAAGCATAATTCTTTGATCGATGACACATCAAGGTTACGATAGTGAAAGAACCTCTCAAGCTCTGGCATTTGGCGCGCCATAAAGCGGCGGTCTTGGCAAATCGAATTGCCACACATCGGTGATTTACCGCTGTCGACCCATTTATTCAGAAACTTGATGGTCTCAGCTTCAGCCTCTGCCAATGTCACCGTACTACGGCGCACACGGTCCACCAATCCTGACTGGCCATGTTGCTTGGTATTCCAATCGTCCATACCGTTTAGTTTACGATCAGATACTTTGATAGCAAATACAGGCCCTTCCGCAAGGACATTCAAATCCTCATCGGTAACGACAGTGGCAATCTCGATAATCTCGTCATTTAAGGTATCGAGTCCGGTCATTTCTAGGTCAATCCATACCAGCCCTTTTTTACCTTGGTTTTTGATTTTAATCTTGTTGGGGTGGTCACCGGTAGTCATAAAGTATCCTATGGTCAATAAAGTTTGAAGCAACTTTGGAGCAATTTTAATGAAACACATCAGATATAATTATTGATGCTTAAATCACAATATTTTGCATCTACGTTGTGCGCCCACTGATTTATAACCGCTAAAACGTTACAAAACCACTGTCTAGCGTAGGTGCTTTAAGCTGTATGTTAGCAAATTTTCACGCTACACTTAGCAATATTTTTTTAATAGGTCACAAACCCATGGCATTAATCCGGCAACGTAAACTGACTAAACAGCAGATTCGGCGCATCGACAAACAACAACTGGCCAGTCAAGACAGCATCGATGATAGTTTGATGGATGGCGTGGTCATGGCGCATTATGGCAAGCAACTAGAAGTCCAAGTGACCAGCTTGCCTGCGGTGATACCAGTGCAACCAGAAATTGCACCCGATGATCCTGAGCCATTTTGGCAAGAGCTGGCGTTAGGCGATATCTGGCGTTGTCATGTACGTACCAATCTGCCGATGCTAGCCGCGGGCGACCAAGTACGCTGGAATGCGGACTCTAATACAGGATTTGGCCGTATCGAGTCAGTCAAACCACGTACCTCTCTTGTCTCGCGTCCTGATCGCTATCATAAACTCAAACCTGTCGCCGCCAATGTCGATATTTTGGCCATTGTTTTTGCCCCGCTGCCTGTCGCTGCCCCAACCTTGATCGATCGCTACTTGGTTGTTTGTCATCATGCGGGCGTACAGCCGCTATTAGTGCTTAATAAAGCCGATTTACTGGCAGAAGAAAAGGGCGTCGATACCAATGAGTTATTAGCACAATATGCGGCGCTTGGTTATGAGAGCATTTTGACCTCGGTCGATTGCCCTGAAAACGTCGCTGATAGCGATGAGCAAGAAGGCCTTGATGAATTAAAACGTTATATCGATAAAAAGCTGGTTATTTTTGCTGGTCAATCTGGCGTCGGTAAAAGTAGCTTAATCAATGCGCTACTACCTGAATCGGCTCAAAGCGTGAATATCATCTCTGATAATTCAAAACTTGGTCAACATACCACCACTACCAGCCGCTTATTGCCGTTTAATCCTGATGATTTAACCCAAGGTGGCATCGTCGACACGCCAGGTATACGCGAGTATGGTATTTGGCACTTAAGCCCTGATGATATTATTTCAGGCTTTGTCGAGCTTGCTCCATTGTCTGGTAACTGCCAATTCCGCGATTGTCGCCATACCCATAACAGCAAAGGCTGTGCCTTATGGCAAGCGGTTGCTGATGGCAAAGTATTACAGCGCCGTGTTGAAAATTTGGTGACGCTAAGAGAAGAGGCGGATACCAAACCTTACTAATCGCGGCCTTATTAATTGTTAATCGCTAGGTTGACCATCGCACGTTTACTATGGTCGGGCTAATCGGTATAATAGCGCCTTGTTCAATATCATTAGGCTGTCTTCTCAGCTTAATCGAACGCTTAATTTTTTGGAGGTATGGTTTGGATCGTGCGCTGGAATTTGTGGGCAACCACCCGTTTTTATTTGGTATATTAGCCGTACTTGCTGTACTGTTTTTTGCGATTGAAAACAAACGTAGCGGCAAAAAAATATCGCCTAATACCCTTGGTATGATGGTTAACTCGCAAAATGCGCAGCTTATCGATATTCGCGCCAAAAAGAAATTTGAAACAGGTTATATCCAAGGCAGCCGCAACATACCCTTTACCAACCTCAAAGATCGCTTAGAAGAAATACGCGCCATTGAGCATCCTGTGATTATCATCTGTGATATGGGTGTACAAGCAGGTGCTGCCATTCAAATGATCGGCAAAAATAACGTCTATCGTTTAGAAGGCGGCATTGGCGGTTGGCAAGGTGCGGGTATGCCATTGGTTGGCTTAAAAGATGCCAAACCAAAAAGCAAAGGCAAAGCCAAGCCAAGTTTGCATAAATAATGAGTCTGTATAGACCATTAAATATAGTCTTAAGCTGATATTGACTGGTGGCTTATTAAGCCTAGCAAACAACCTAGCAAACAACCTAGCAAACAAAAGGCACCTTCTTCTAAGGTGTCTTTTTTTGTATGACATTTATGATACCGTCAGGTTTTTTCGGTTTGAGCCGCTTGAATTTGCGAAGCTCATCCCCACTTTAAATAATGAGCCTCACCAAATATATTATTCATTTATTATTTGGTGGCTGGTTATAAGAATTATTATAAAATGATTGTTTATAATAAAACGCTTACCTCATAAACTTATAAATAAGGATTTATCATGACTGTATCTGTTAAAGTCTATACCACTCCTATCTGCCCATACTGCTCAAACGCCAAGCAACTACTAAAAACCAAAGGCGTAGACTATGAAGAGATTGGCATGCATGACATGAGCAGCGAAGAACGCCAAGCACTGATGCAAAAAACCAATAACTATCGCACTGTGCCGCAAATCTTTGTTGGCGAGACCTTTGTCGGTGGTTTTGATGAGCTAAACCAAATGAACCAACAAGGCAAACTTGACGAGCTATTAGCAGGTTAATTTGCTAGATTTTTTGCTGTCTGTCTTTACCTATGTAATGGTAGACAGTGATGAAGATAAAAGAAAGATAGTGATAAAAGTATTGATATAAAAGCATCGAGATAAAATATCGAAAATCAGTCTCGATTTATATTACAATCACCGCTTGCCCAATTATTTGATTAACTTTTAGAGGAATTACCATGGCTGAAGAACAAGCACAACCACAATTGGCACTAGAACGCATCTACGTAAAAGACATGTCACTCGAAGTCCCAGGTGCTGGTGTATTCACCAAAGAATGGAATCCAGAGCTTGATATCAATCTATCTAGTAATGCTGAAAAGCTGGATGACGACCACTATCAAGTGGTATTGACGGTCAGCGTCACTGCCAAAAATGCTGATGAAGCAGCGTTTATCGCAGAAGTCCATCAAGCGGGTATTTTCTTACTCAAAGATATTCCAGAAGATCAAATTGGTCAAATTTTAGGCGCTTACTGCCCTAACGTTTTGTTCCCTTATGCTCGTGAAGTCATTAGTGACATCGTCACCCGTGGTAGCTTCCCACAATTGCTACTTGCGCCAGTCAACTTTGACCAGGCCTATGCGCAAAGCCAAGAGCAAACGCAAGTTGATGCTCAAGGTAACGCGTAAGCTTTAATGTATTAAAGCATCAGCTTATTTATATTTGAAAGCCGTTTACTCATATAGTAAGCGGTTTTTTTATAGGCATATTTCAGTATGATTCTAAGTAATCCATAGATAAATTTTTTGCAGCCTCTGTCTGCGTAGGCACAGCAAGCTAGAAAAAACTGTACCAGCAGTACGTGATGTATCGATTTTACTTTTCACTGATTATATCTGTATTACTTTTCACCGACTTTATTATCATTAGACCTAAAAAAACCCTGCTCATTGGCAGGGTTCTCAAGCATTTCATCAATTGTCAAAAATCAATGATTAGCCTTTTAGAGCTGATAAGATTTGCTGTTTGACTTCATCGATGCCTTGAGTGCCATCAAATTTATCATAATTAGGCGCATCATCACCTTCTTTGGCTTTGTTTTGATAAAAACCAACAAGTGCTGACGTCTGCTCATGATAAGTGGCTAAACGGTCACGAATGGTCGACTCTTTGTCGTCTTCGCGCTGAATAAGTGCTTCGCCAGTCACATCATCGATGCCTTCTTGCTTTGGTGGATTGTGGTCGATGTGATAAACACGACCAGAACCTGCATGCTGGCGGCGACCAGACAGACGCTTAACAATTTCATCATCAGGAACACTGATTTCAATCACGTGATCAATTGCCACATTAGCATCTGCAAGCGCTTGAGCTTGTGGAATAGTACGTGGGAAACCATCTAAGATACAGCCATTGACACAATCAGGCTTAGCGATGCGTTCTTGCACTAGGTTAATGATAAGGTCATCAGAAACCAAACCACCAGCATTCATCACGTCTTTGGCTTGTTTACCAAGCTCACTGCCTTCTTTGATTGCGGCACGTAGCATATCGCCCGTTGAGATTTGCGGAATATCATATTCTTTAGAAATAAACTGAGCTTGGGTGCCTTTACCGGCGCCTGGTGGACCTAGCAAAATAATACGCATCATTACACGACTCTCCTTAATGGATAGGATTTTGGGACTAATAAAACTTAGGGATTGGTTGTTTGCCAAGCTACCTTACCTTGTGGCTTTAAAAAGCTCAAGTATTTTTAGCCTTGAGTCGGCAAGTTGCGATGACTTATCTGTTCATGGTTCATGTTGCGTGCCGTAGAAAATACCATGGCACGCATATATAAATCGCTTATATTTTTCTACTTATCCCTTAAGGAACCTGTTGATTAATCTCAACATTGGCCTGATTTTGGTCGGCGCTTATCACTACTGGATTGCCTGATAAGTCACCTGACTCTGCACTGGCATTGCCATTATGACTGACGCGAGCAATAACTGCTAATTGAACTTTATCAGCTCGAGCAGAGGCAAGCGTACGCTCAGGCATCATCGCATCTAAGTCACTTAGGCTAATCGTTGCCTTCCCTTGCTTAATGACACTAATCGGTAAACGCTTAGCAGCAAACGGTGGGCCACCTTGCACGTCACGTATCGCTATAAATAATACATCATCGGCTTCGATTAATGGTAATAGGCTAGAATTGATAGATACGGTCACTTCAACGCCTTCAGATACTTGTTGCTGCTGAGCGGTCACATTGGCACTTAATTCATCTAAACTCGCCAACGCTTGGGTATGTTCGCCAGGCTTAGCCGCAATACTGTCACGCAGACGCTTAATCCAGCCTTGTGCTTGCTCAAAGTTATTACTACGTGCCTCACCCATTGCCATGAGCATTTGCGCGCCTTCATGCTCTGGATTTTTGGCCAATACGTCTTTTAATACACGGCGACTCGTCGTATCCAGCTGACCTTTATTAGCAAAGAAACTAATCTGCGCATAGGTCGTGGCAATTTCTTCATTGTCAGGCGATAAACGATAAGCGCGTGACAAGGCTTCTAATGCTGAATCGGTGGCCTCTAACGATAAGAAAAGCTCAGACAGACGCATCCAGCGATTGGGATCATCAGCATGACGATAAACGTTGGTCTGCATCGCACTGATTAGCTGCGTACCATCTTCAATCGCCCACGCTGGTGGCTGATCAATCTTGCCTGTTAATAAATCATCGGCAACTTGACTGACTTTGTCTTCAGCGGTCCAAAGATCAAACACAGGTGTGCGGTCACCGATCATCAGATAAGCCATAGCCGCCAGAACAGGTACCCAAACCACGATGATTAATCGACTCTTAATACCAGGCGTGACCATCGGTGTGACTTCGCGCTGAGCATCTAGCAATTGACGTTCAAGCTCAAGTTTTTGGTTTTGATAGTGACTATCATCGATAGTGCCACTGTCTTTATCCACCTTTAATTCTGCTAAACGCTCACGGAATACAGCGATATTGATATCTAATAGTTGATTATCGACAGGTTTTTCTTGCGAACGTGATGCTCGTAACCACGGCATGATAGTGATAACCGCAAGTATTAAGGCCAGAAGTAAGCTTAGAGCAATAAATAAGCCAGCAGTAGAAAATAGGGTCATTTTTTGTCCTCGAGGCTTGTGATGTCATGATCATTTTTGTCCTTGCTATCATTGGAATCAGTACGTGATAACAAGCGATCAAGTTCGGCTTTCTCAGCAGCAGATAATGCAGTAGCGGTATTATTTGCCGCCCCTCCACTCTCACCACTAGCAACAAGCTGACGCCGCTTGCTGTGCCAAAACCAACCGATCAGCAGAATAATGAGTAACAATGGCGGAAAAAACCATAAAATCCATGTTGACGGGCGTACGGGCGGCTTATAACTGATAAAGTCGCCATAACGTTCTTGCATATAGTCGCGAATCTCGCCATCGCTACGACCATCTTTTACCAAGTCATAGGTTTTTTGTTTTAAATCTTGGGCAATGGGGGCATCAGAAGCCGCCAAGTTTTGATTTTGGCATTTCGGACAGCGTAGCTCTTCGATCAGTCCACGATACTGCGCTTCTTGTTGGACAGAATCAAAGTTATAAACTTCAATTGCCGCATAGCTTGTCATACTTAGTAAACAGGCAATAATTAGGCTCGCTACTTTTATCGTAACGGCCTTTATTGAATGGGCTATCATTTGCACACCTCTTCAACCTGAATAGGATCTGGACTGACGTTATTATCATTGGCTTTATTGAGTACCGTCAAGCAAGGCTCGATACGACTTTGCCAGTTGCTCTCATTAACCTCACCAATAATATGCTGGCGAATAACACCTTCACCATCGACAACGAAAGTCTCAGGCGCACCCGTCAAACCCAGATCCAGAGCAAACTGCCCTGACAAATCCTGAATAGACATCGAAAAGGGATCGCCACCTCGGTTCAGATAACCGAAGGCATCACCAATATCATCTTTATAATTAACACCCACCAAATTGACACCGCGCTCTTCTAATTGCATTAAAAAAGGATGTTCGATGATACACGTGGGGCACCAAGAGCCCCAAATATTCATCAAAAATGGCTCATCAGGTAGATTGTCATTGGTCATGATACGACTGGTATCTGATAACAATGGCAGCTCAAAAGTAGGCACTGGCCGCTCAAGTGCGGTATTGGTGACGATATCCGTCGGCTTACCCAAACGCATATACAGCATCACAAACAAACCAATAAAGACAATCAACGGAATTAAAAACCATATCTTCAGCTGATTTTTATTCATGGTCTTTGTGCCGCCTTGCTTAGCCTGTTTATCAGAGGAATTATTTGATTGACTCATATTAATTATCCCCGGGCTTTACTGCTGATGTATCCAAATCAGCAGCCGTCGCAAAGCCTGATTTTTTGGCCGCTATTTGGGCCGCTGTCTTGGTTTTTTTAATACGATAACGACTATCAAGCATACTTAATACAGCACCGAACGCCATGATAAGTGCACCAAGCCATATCCAACGAATAAGCGGTTTGACATAAATACGCACTGCCCATTCGTTGCTATTTACAGCGATAGGCTCGCCCAGTGCTACGTACACATCGCGCAGCAGACTGTCATCAATCGCCGCTTCGGTCATTGGCATCATGCTAATAATATAGTTACGTTTTTCAGGGTATAACGTGGTCACAGCACGGCCATCTTTAGTCACTTCGACTTCAGCTTGGGTCGCATCATAGTTACTGCCTTTGACTTCACGGAAGCCTTTAACGGTGAAGTCGTAACCTTGGACATGGACACTATCATTTGGCCCCAATGCCACATCACGCTCGATACTTAAGGTGCTGGTAAATGCCACACCAATGACGGCAATGACCACACCGAGATGAGCAGTCTGTTGCCCCCAATAGCTCAGGCGTAATTGACCTAAGCCTTTGAGTCGACTTGGTGCATTTTTGGTTTTGTCTCTAAAGTCAACAACCATCCATAGTAACACCCAAAAACTGACTGCTAGCGTCACACCGATATTGAGCATCGCCGATGGGCTTGTAAAGTAAGTGATAATCGCCGCCAACACTAAGCTACTCACGGCAATAACCATGCCAGCGCCCAATAGCGGTCGACTGTCTTTCTTCCAGCGAATATTAGACCCCATACCCATCGCTACCAATAGCAACCACGTTAATGGCACAAATAGCGCATTGAAATACGGAGGGCCCACCGATACCTGACCTAGATTAAAGGCATCAGCAATAATAGGATAAAGTGTACCGAGTAGTACGACTAACGTTGAAATCAAAATGATAACGTTATTAATCACCAAAAATGACTCACGGGAAATCAACTGATATTGGCTTTCAACGGTCAAACGCCAGCCACGTAACGCAAACATCAGCAAACCACCACCAACGATGACGCCAAGAATGATTAAAACGACTAGACCACGCGTCGGGTCAGCGGCAAATGAATGCACTGAGGTAATAACGCCTGAACGCACAAGGAAGGTACCCAGCAAACTAAGTGCAAACGCAAAAATAGCTAGCATGATCGTCCATGCCTTAAAGACACCTCGCTTTTCAGTGACCGCAAGCGAATGCAGCAGGGCAATACCAACCAACCACGGCATCAACGAAGCATTCTCTACTGGATCCCAGAACCACCAACCACCCCAGCCAAGCTCATAGTAAGCCCACCACGAGCCAAGCGCGATACCAACGGTCAAAAAGCCCCAAGCCGCTAGTGCCCATGGACGCGACCAGCGGGTCCATACCGCATCTAAACGACCTTCCCACAGCGCCGCCATACAAAAAGCGAATGGTACGACCAAGCCCACATAACCCATATAAAGCATAGGTGGATGAATAATCAAACCAAAATCTTGTAGCACAGGGTTTAGATCTGCGCCATCGACAGGAAGGTTAGGTAGCGTACGTTCAAACGGTGACGAGGTAAAGATAAGCATCGCCAGCATCATCATCTGCACGCCAGCCAATATTACCAAGACCCGCGCACGCATAGACAACGGCAGACCACGGCTGAAATAAGAAACCAGCGCACACCACGTGGCCATGATGGTCATCCATAACAATAGTGAACCTTCATGCCCGCCCCACGTCGCCGACAGCTTATAGTACCAAGGCAGCAACGTATTGGAATGTTGAGAGACATAAATGAGGCTAAAGTCATTGTAATAAAAGCCTGCCATCAACGCGCCAAATGAGGTGATCATCGCCGCAAATTGCGCCCAGGCAAGACTTGGTGCCAGACGCTGCCAAGCAACATGATCGCGCATGACGCCAATGGTTGGTAACACTACCTGCAAAATCGCCAATACAAGGGCGGCCAGCAAGGCAAAATAACCCAATTCTGTGATTAACATACGGTCTAACCTTGTTTACCTTAATACGGTCATTGTTTATTTTATAGATTGGACTTTTAGGATGTATTGAACAGTCAACTATGGCATTGCTGACTATGGGCACTGCTGATAATAACTGCCCAACACGCCCTAAGATCGGCAAAAGTATCCAGCATTTATCACTACTATTTATACTGTTATGATTTTGCCTCTAGCCATTGCAACTTGGGCGCTTACAGCATGGTACATTAGCGGCAACTTGTCACATTGATGTATCCACTCTGTATGTAATGTGTATAAAAAACATAAAAGCCTATTCATTATTGCATCGAGGGAAAAAACACCAAGACCAGATGTAACCAACCCGCCAAAAATCCTGTTAGCCCACCCAAAACAATCAAAGTCATCTCGTCTTCCCGAAACGCTGGACGTAATAGGTTTTGAAATTCATTTGGCGTTAGAGCGCGAATCCGATCACGAAACAGCCCAAATATTTTACTGGCACGACTTTCATTGAGCTCAGGGTCACGCAGCGGTACCATCGTAGCGACAATAGACTTATCAATAATGGTGTTTTTTAATTGCCCATACTCACGGCGACCTAAGCCCACACGTAGCGTGGTACGAATCACTGGCGACTCTAGCACCTCGTATAAATGAGACTTCATCAAATCACGCGTTTGCGCTGCACGGTCACCATACATCATCTCATTCATGATGTTCTCAAGTGTCACCAAATCATTTACCACAATCTCTGCGAACACCTCAGAAACTTCTTCTTGGCGCTTCATAAAACCGCCTTGTAGACGATACTGCGCGATATGTGGCACCTGAAGCTTAATAAAGGGAAAACCACGCTGCACGGTAAAAAACTTCAAATAAGGGATAAAATGTGGTTCTACTGGATTAAAGACCATCCAGATAGCAATCCAGTTGGTCAGAAAACCCCAAATTGCGGCAAAAAATGGCACCGTCCAATGCTGCGGCACCACCAAAAATATAAACATTTGGATAATACCAAAGATCAAACCAATCAAGGCACTAATATGCCAAATAAAATTGATCTCTTTTTGGCCTACTTTTAAAAACATATCCACCATCAAACGGCGATCGTTTTCCATCGTATTGACGATCATTTTACGCATATCGACCAAGTCTTCGACATGATAGGTCAAATCAGTGACCAAAGACTGCATAATACTGGGCAGCTCTTTGTGCGCTTGGGCATAAACTCGTCGTTTTAAGGCATAAGGCAGATTGCCCCACAGCGCTGGCGAGTGCTCCAGCATGATTTCATCGATCAATGGCTCAAGGTTTTTATCCACGGTATCAGTGATAAACACTGCCATCTGCTCAGGCTCCATCGCCTGAAAAAATTCATCGAGCGAGCCAAGTTTTGAGAGCGTTTGGTCAACGATAACCCCAGATATCTTGCCCGCCTTTCTTGGGACAATACCCTGCCAGCCGATACCCGGCAGCCCAAAAAATGGAAAGTTTGGAATACGAATACCCCAGAACTTAATCGGATAGAACAGCATTTTCAGCGCCATCCACACATGTATCCAAGTAACGAATGCCGTCACTGGTGGAATAGTCAGCATGGCAAGAAACTCTGGGTGTTCAGCTATCGTCTGCCACAATGAAGTTGCATCCATGACTTATCTTGTCCCTGACAGGTTAATTATCGTTGCTCATAAATAGCTTAAGAAAAACATCTTAAGCAAATAAGAACGCTTAAAAAAGACGTTCGGCCCACATAACTACTATGAAATAAATCGCCTGATTTTAGCATACTTGCTATTCATTAGCACACGGTGACCCTAGTCAAGTTGTGACTAGAGATAACACGTTTCGTCCGTTGCTCTCACAGTGAAAGCATTAAAATAGGTTAGTATTAAGACTTGTACTGCACACGACAAAACAATTGACCGACT
Source organism: Psychrobacter sp. AOP3-A1-26 (assembly GCF_052378235.1). Lineage (NCBI taxonomy): Bacteria > Pseudomonadati > Pseudomonadota > Gammaproteobacteria > Moraxellales > Moraxellaceae > Psychrobacter > Psychrobacter sp. AOP3-A1-26. The sequence continues at coordinate 36,154 of NZ_JBQSXN010000016.1, read as the reverse complement.
ACTGCGTCTTTTCAGTTGTTCTGTTATAATTTACAATACAACAATAGCAGATAATTGCATTCACATAGTGACATCATAATGTTAAGCCATATCAATCTATCTATTTGAAATTCTTTGTATTATTCTTTATGCTTACCGCCTTTTAATGAAACGCCCCGCCCACCTATCTATACTTTCTATACCTTTTTATTGACTCACTGACCGTTTGGGCCCTAACTTTATATGAATAAACCACTAACTCCCGCCGCCGAACAGGTCAATCGTATTTTTGCCAATCGTATTATTATCTTTGGGATTGTGATAGTTATTGGCTTGGGCGGCCTCATCATGCGTTATGGCTATTTGCAAGTCTACGCTCATGATAAATACACTACACAGGCTGATAATAACCGTATTAAACTGATATCGGCTCCGCCAAGTCGTGGTTATATTTACGACCGCAACGGGGTGATATTGGCAGACAACCAGCCTGTATTTACGGCGATGTTAAGTCCTGATGAAGTCGAAAACCCAGAGCGGACCTTAAATTTACTCGCCCCTATCTTTGAGCTAACGGATGAAAATATTACCGATATTTTAGCGCGGCTAAGTAAAAGTAAAAATGACCCAGTGACTATCAAGATTGACTTAACTGAAGCTCAATTAGCACAGTTCAGTGAACGTAAACCTTTTTTTCGCGGGGTGACCATTCAGAGTAAGCTGACGCGCTCCTACCCTTATGATGAATTATTCGCGCACGTTATCGGCTATGTCGGTCGCATTAATGACAAAGAAACCAAGCGTATAGATAAAGATCGTTATGCGGGTACTGACCTTATCGGTAAAATCGGTATCGAGGATTACTATGAAGATATCTTGCTCGGTCAACCTGGTTATCAGTCGGTCGAGACCGATGCCTATGGCAATATTTTACGTCAATTAGATACCAAGCCACCCATAGCAGGTAATGATATTACCTTGAGCCTAGATTATGGCTTACAGACCGTCGCCCAGCAGCAGCTTGACGGTCGTCGCGGTGCGATTGTGGCAATAGATCCCCAAAATGGTGACGTATTGGCCTTTGTTAGTAATCCAAGCTACAACCCTAACCCTTTTATCTCGGGTATCTCATTTAAAGACTACGGCGCGCTGCGAGACGATCTTGATCAGCCACTGTATAACCGTGCGCTACAAGGGAATTACCCACCTGGCTCGACTATCAAACCTTTTGAAGGCTTAGGCGGCATTCATTACGGTCTACGTAACTGGGAAACAACTATTTATGATCCCGGTTATTTCAGCCTGCCGGGTGACTCACACCGTTTTCGAGATTGGAAGCGCGGCGGTCACGGTACTGTCAACCTAAAGAAATCTATCGTGATGTCAGTCGATACTTATTATTATAAGTTGGCGTATGAAATGGGCATTCAACGCTTGCACGACTGGATGGTGCGCTTTGGTTTTGGCGAAAAGAGCGGCATTGATTTACCTAACGAAAAACCAGGAATCATGCCCTCACCAAAATGGAAAAAGGATACCTACGATAAGGGCTGGCTACCGGGTGAGACGATCTCTGTCAGTATTGGTCAAGGTTATTTCTTAGCCACGCCGTTACAAATTGCAAATGCGACCGCCATGACGGCCAACAAAGGCAACCACATTACCCCGCATCTATTAAAAAGCAGCGACGGTGCGGCTGCAGTGAACGTCATCACCAAGCCTGATGGCAAAATCGAATACAATGGTCAGCCTTCTGACTGGACGCGCATGCACGATGCGATGGAAGAAACCGTCAAAAATGGTACGGCACGGCGCGCTTATAACCCACGCTATCGTACCGCCGGTAAATCCGGAACCGCGCAAGTAAAATCCATTGCCCAAGGTAAAAGTTACAATAAAGCAGCGTTAGATTCTCGCCACTGGGATCACGCTTGGTTCAATGGTTTTGCGCCTGTAGAAGACCCTCAAATCGCCCTTGCTATTTTGGTCGAAAACGGTGGTGGTGGCGGTGCTGTTGCCGCTCCCATCGGTCGTGAACTGTTTGATTATTGGGTATTGCAACGTAAAACCAATCCTATTTTGCCACCATCAGCGGATGAGCTTAAAGCCATTAAACGTCAAAAAGCTTTTGACAAAGCCATCAGTGATGCGCTGCGTGACAAAGAAGACAAAGCGCTTGCCGAACAACAGGCACTGGCTGAGCAGGCACAAGCAACAACGCCCGAGTAAAATATTGCTAACGAGACAACATTATCGAAATTACATTATTGAGATTACATAATGAAAAAAGACTCAAGCGGCCGCACACCAAAAAAAAGCCCTAAAGCAAAAAATGTGGCGGGTGATGTGCGTATCATTGGCGGTCAGTTTAAACGCCGAATTGTGAGATTTATCGATGCAGAGGGCTTACGTCCGACGCCAGACCGTCTGCGAGAAACCTTGTTTAACTGGTTACTGGCTGATATTCATAGTGCGCGCGTCCTAGATAGCTGTGCCGGTAGCGGCGTGCTGGGATTTGAAGCTTTATCACGTGGCGCGGCTCATTGCACGTTTATCGAGATGAATGCGACCCAGAGCCAAATGCTACGCCAAAGCGCCGAGCAACTGCGTCTTGAACCATCCACTTATCAAATAATTCACGGCACAGCTGAGCAAGTATTATCTCAGCATCAACCTACTCAGGCTCGTTTTGATATCGTCTTTATCGACCCCCCTTATGCCCAGAATTTGTGGCAGCCTATTTTGACCGCACTCATCACTCAGTCGTTAATCGACGCAGATACATTAATTTATTTAGAAGCGGATAAAGATTTAACCATTCAATTAAATAAATTGGCAGAAACTCTTGCGGCTGAAACAAAGACAACGCAAGGTATGATCGGTTTTGAGTGCCTAAAACAAACCAAAGTTGGACAAGTTGTCGCTGGACTTTATCGTCTATCATCGTCATAATTGTCGGGTTAATGAAACCATTAATAAATTTCAAATGTTTAAAACCGCTAAAAACTGGCCAACGCTGCAGTTTAATGTATATAAGGCGAAAATAAACCCCAATGCAGCTTGCAAGCGTAGGCGCTACTGCTTATAATGTGCAGTCTGTTTTTTGAGAGCCCCGTTCCCAGCTAAACTCTCAACGAATTCTAATTTTAAGGTTTTATCATGAAAACACTTAGTGCAAAACCAGCTGAAGTGACCCATGACTGGTATGTCGTAGATGCTGACGGCAAAACCCTTGGTCGCTTAGCCACTCAAATTGCTACTCGCTTACGTGGCAAGCATAAAACTTCTTATACTCCGCACGTAGATACTGGTGACTTTATTGTTGTCATCAATGCAGAAAAAATCGCGGTAACGGGTAAAAAAGCGCAAGATAAAAAGTACTATCGTCACACTGGCTACCCAGGCGGCATTAAAGAAACCAACTTCACAAAGCTGCTTGCAAATAAGCCTGAAGATGTTCTACATAAAGCAGTTAAGGGTATGCTTCCAAAGGGCCCTCTTGGCTATGCGATGATCAAGAAGCTGAAACTATATGCGGGTACTGAACATCCACATACTGCACAGCAACCTAAAGAACTAGACATCTAAGGATATACTTATGGAACGCAATTACGGAACTGGTCGCCGCAAGACGTCTACTGCTCGTGTCTTTTTAGCGAAAGGTACTGGTGCTATCGTTATTAACGGTAAGCCACTTGAAGAATACTTCAGCCGCGAAACTTCACAAATGGTCGTTCGTCAGCCACTAGAGTTGCTTGAGTCTACTAACGCTTATGACGTTTATATCACTGTGAAAGGTGGTGGTATGACTGGTCAAGCTGGCGCAATCCGCCACGGTATCACTCGTGCACTAATTGAGTTAGACGACACCAACAAGCCTGCTCTTAAAGCAGCTGGCTTCGTGACTCGTGACTCACGTCAAGTTGAACGTAAGAAATTGGGTCTACGTAAAGCACGTAAACGTCCACAATTCTCAAAACGTTAATCAAAGCTATCTCTTACTTTTTTGCCACTGTTGTCTTTATCTCAGAACGACAGTTGCAGTATTAAAGAAAAGAGTAGATTTGCAAAGCCTTATAAGCTGGTCACAGCTTATAAGGCTTTTTTATGCCTGATACTTTTATAAAAACAGTATTCTTATAAAAAATGGCTTTATAAAGATGATCGTTTTTAAAGGAAACTCACTTTCATTAAAATCAATTTTTACCTACGACTACTTTGGCGATAAATCTCCCATCACAAGGCACAAACCGCCTTGCAAAGCTGCGCTTATTACCCCATCATAATAATAACTTTTCAGTATTAGTAACCATGTTATGAAAGCGCCTGAACAATACGATCCCAGCAAACCTTCTGCAACAGGCAGTACACCACCGCCGAATACGCAGAAACCTGCCAAGTCGCCAGCGATACCGGCTGGTATGCCGACGATTACCCAAAATCATAAGCGCACAGCACCCATAGAAAAAAAGCCCTTTCAATGGCAGTTTTTATTGCCTAAATATTGGGGTATTTGGCTGCTGGCGGCGCTGGTTTTACCCCTGATATATTTGCCATTACGTTGGCAGTTTTGGTTAGGTCGTAAGCTCGGCATGTTAATCTATAATACAGTAGGCTCGCGTCGACGTGATACGCTCATTAATCTGAGACTGGCCTTTCCCGAAAAGCCCGAAGCTGAGCGAGAGCTGATGGCCAAGCAGGTTTTTGTCAATCAGGGCATTGGTGTGTTTGAAACCTTATGTGCATGGTTCCGACCAAATGTTTTTACCCGCACCGTTTCTATCTCTGGATTACAGCATCTTGTTAATGCCCAAAACGACGGTCGCCCAGTTATTCTGCTAGGCGCTCACTACACCATGCTTGATTTGGGCGGTTTATTTTGTGCGCAATTCTTCCCTTTGGATTGCATGTATCGTCCGCAAAACAATCCGCTTCTTGATTGGTTTATTTATAACGGTCGTACTAACATTTTTGGCAAGCAGATTGCCAGCCGTGACATGCGTAGCCTTGTTAATTCTATCAAAGCCAAACATGTGATTTGGTACTCGCCTGACCAAGATTATGGTCTTAAGCAAGGTGTCATGGCGCCGTTCTTTGGTGTGCCCGCTGCTACTATTACTGCTTCGCGGCGTATAGCTAAATTAGGCAACAAAGCACACCCACCAGCATTAATGGCACTGCATACTTATCGCCAAACACCTGATAACTTGCCTAAAGGCAAACGTCCGCATTATCATCTGACCATTACGCCAGAGCTTGACAACTATCCAAGTAATGACGAAGTGGCTGATGCCACGCGCATTAATGAGTTACTGGAAGGTTTGATTCGTATCGATCCAACCCAGTGGATGTGGTTTCATCGTCGTTTCAAAAATGGCCCTAATGGGCGTACGGATACCTATAAATAATTAGAGAAAATTTGCTATACTTTGTGGCTAATATTTTGTGCTATTCATAATATATAAATAGCCACATAAATATCCTACATTGATAATAATTCGATAAACAAAAACTTTATAAATAAATGACGGATTTTCCATGAGTAATAACCGCACTTCTGATAAGCAGAATTCCAACAGCCAAACTTCTGATGATTCAACACAGAGCAAACGCATTTTAACGGGTATCAAACCGACCGGCACCCTACATTTGGGCAATTACGTTGGTGCTATTCGTCCAGCGATTCAGTCTATTCAAAATAGTGACGACGAAGCGTTTTTCTTTTTGGCAGATTATCATGGCATTATTGGCTGTTACGACCCTGCCGTTATTCATGAATCAACCAAAGCCATTGCGGCGACTTGGATTGCCTGTGGTCTTGACCCTGAGCGCGTGACTTTTTATCGTCAATCAGATGTGCCCGAAATTCCCGAACTGGCTTGGATTTTAAACTGTTCATGCGCCAAAGGCTTAATGAATCGTGCCCATGCTTATAAAGCGGCAGTCGATATCAATATGGAAAAAGAAGATGTCGATCCTGACCAAGGCATTAATATGGGGCTATTTGGCTATCCGGTACTCATGGCAGCAGACATCTTGATGTTTAATGCCACTCACGTGCCAGTTGGTCGCGACCAAATTCAGCATATCGAGATGGCACGTGACATCGCCGGTACTTTTAACCATCGCTACAAAACGCTGTTTACGCTACCGTCAGCGGTCGTTGATGATAATATCCCGCTCTTGACTGGTCTTGATGGCCGTAAGATGAGTAAAAGCTATGGCAATACCATTCCTCTATTTGGTGAGCCTAACCCGCAAGTGAACCCTGAAAAACAGATGCATAAAGCCATCATGAAAATTGTAACCAACTCACAATTGCCTGCGGAACCAAAAGACGCTGACGATTCGGCTATTTTTGAGATTTATAAAGCTTTTGCTACTCCTGAAGAGATTGCCGATATGCGTACGCAGTTTGCTGCTGGGATTGGCTGGGGTGATGCCAAACAAGCCTTGTTTGATAAAATCAATGCCGAGATTGCCCCATTCCGCGAGCGTTATCAAGAACTGATGGCCAACCCAAAAGAGTTAGAAGAGATTTTACAAATGGGTGCGGACAAAGCCCGTCGCCACAGCCGTAAACAATTAGACAAAACTCGCCGTGCTATTGGTATCCGTCCCCTCGCCAAACTTAAATAATCATTTGGTTATGACAATAGAATACCATCATGCAAAGTGAACGATTAGCCGAACCTAGCGCAGAGGTTCAAGATATGTCTCTGCGCATCTACCAGACGCCTGTACAACATCTGCCAGAAGATCTGTATGTACCGCCGCAAGCATTTGCCATTTGGTTGGAGCAGTTTGCGGGGCCATTAGACTTTTTGTTATATCTGGTCAAAAAAAATAATGTTGATTTGACCCAAATGCAGATACTGCCCATCACTGAGCAGTATCTAGCTTATATTAGCGAGTTGGATACTGCTCATTTTGAATTGGCAGGTGATTATCTGCTGATGGCGTCGACATTGATTGCAATCAAAACTGAGCTACTGTTACCTAAGCCAGAAACGCCTACTGATGAGCGTGACCCAAAAGCTGAGCTGATAGAGCGTCTCGAAGAATATGCGCAAATTAAAGTAGCCAGTCAGCGCTTGGACAGTCTTATTCGTCTTGAGCGTGATGTGTTCTTGTCACTGGTTAGTATGCCCAATCAAGATATTATGAATGCTGAGCTACCCAACTATTCGCCTAATATGTTGATTGATAGCTTATTTAAAATGCAGCTACAGCCCGATTATCAAATGCATAGTATTAAAGCCGATACCGTTCCGCTCTCTGACCGTATCGCCAGTATCAGTCGCCAACTAAGCACTGATGGCACCTGCTCCTTTTATGAGTTACTAGATAAGACACAAGGCAAGATAGGTGTGGTGGTCAGCTTTGTCGCGGTGCTGGAGCTGATGAAGCGGCAACTGATTGGTGTAGTGGGCTCTGAGTTAGAAAGCACTCCCCCCACTGATGATGACGATATAAAAGACAATCAAATTAAACCGCTAAAATTACAGTGGCTGGCTTAATGGTTTTTAAAAGAGAAAGTTTCTAATGGCAGATATTGACGATATAACGCACGATGATAGAAAACAAAAACGGATATTAACCGCCGTAACGCCATCGACGATAGAACAGCATCAATATATTGAAGGTATAAGCAAGCATATCGAAGTATTATTACACGCCTCAGAATCACCGCTCACTACCAATACTCTAAAGAAGCACCTGTCCCTATCTACTAAAGAGCTAACTCAAGCTTTAGCGTTACTACAACAACGCTTAGACACGGGTGTGCTGAGCTTACATGAGACGGCCAGTGGTTATCGGCTGCAAGTCTCTGATAGCTATAGCAGCTTAATCCAGCGCGTGTTTCCGCAACGTCAAGAACGCCTGAGCCAAGCGTTGCTTGAAACGCTGAGCGTCATTGCCTATAAGCAGCCAGTGACACGCAGCGACATAGAACATGTGCGCGGTGTGACATTATCAAGCAATATTTTGCGCCAATTGTTTGATAAAGGTTGGATCATCGAGGACGGTTATAAAGAAACGCTAGGGCGTCCAGCGTTATTACACACCACCGCGCAGTTTTTAGATGCCTTTGGATTGAGTCATTTAGACCAGTTGCCACCGATGCCGGATATGAATGCCATCAAAGCGATGTCCTAGATAATTTAAAACAAGACTCGTATATCATATATATTGGCATAATAAAAAAGGACATACCATTTAGGTATGTCCTTTTTTATTATCCTAATCGCTAAAGTTTTGATTATACGTCAGCGACTGGCTCCTACCAATAAGCGCTTAATGATTACTTATTAACTGCTTATTGATTAATGACATCAACGCCTTTAGGCGGGGTGAATTTAAATTGGCTACTATTGATACTCGGATTCATTTTGATACCACTGAATTTAATCGTCGTGGTTTGACCAAGGCTATCATTCAATACCATCATGACTGGCTTACCACCATTAAAGCTCATAGATAAGCTTTTAAAGCTGGCACTATCTGACTTAGGATACAGCACATAATAGTTTTTATTGCCATACGGCTGAGTGATTTTGAAGTTTTTATCAATCTTATTTGGCTCGCCTGATAATAGTAGTGCTGGGGTATTACCAACTTGACTATCAACATTTTGCTTAGTGGCTTGCTCCAAATCCTTATCATAAACCCACATAGAGTTGCCATTGGCAATGATTAGTTGCTCTGATGGTGATTTGGTTTCCCAGCGAAAGTTATTTGGGCGCTGAACACTCATTGAGCCAGAAAAAGTACCACTATTGGCGCCTTTTGTGGTTTGGCTAAAGTTCGCCGTCATGCTTTTAGTGTTCGCCAACAGTTTATTTAAGCGTTTGGCAGCGGTTAGATTGTCAGCAGGTGCCGCTGTTGCTGATTGTGTTAATGCCATCATAGGAGCAGCAACACCGAGCGACGTCATCAATATGCCCGTTAACGCCCCACCCATCACTTTTTGTTTTAACGTTGTGTTCTGTTTAATCGATTTGTTCGTTGATAAAGTCATGATAAATCCTCTCTAAAAATGCAAAATAGCTTAAAAAATAAAATGTTTTATTAAAATTTTTGTTTTCTATAAATGTTTATTTGAGCACTATAAAACCAGCGCTAATAAACAATGGAGACAGTGTGCCAGTTTTTTTATTGCGCGCCTAGTCATGATTTGCAATGATTACTACGCCTGACATACAGGCTTGTAACCAGTGCCGTTACACAGTATATGATGTTCTATGAGTGGTACAACGAGTATCAAAGGCAGGCATCAAAAAGCCCCTACTACCAAACGGTAATAAGGGCTTTTTAGTCATCCAGTTATTTTATTCAAAAAGAATAAAATAAGGTAGATGGGCAATTATGCGTTTTCAACCATCACATAACGACGGTTAAATTTGCCTTTGGTTGCAAACTTCACTACACCGTCATTCAGTGCAAATAAAGTATGGTCACGACCCATGCCAACGCCTTCGCCTGCGTGGAATTCTGTACCACGTTGACGAACGATGATGTTACCGGCAACGATGGTTTGACCACCAAAGATTTTTACGCCGAGCATTTTTGGGTTTGAATCACGACCGTTACGAGTCGAACCTGCAGCTTTTTTATGTGCCATGAGAAAATCTCCTTGTTAATGTGACTTATCGCTAATGCGACAACTCTTAAGCATTTAGTGCGCTGTTTAGCGATTATCGCTAAATGGGTAATTAGGCATTAATGGCTTTGATTTTTAACAAGGTGTACCATTGGCGGTGACCTTGTTCTTTGTGATAATGCTTACGACGGTTGTGTTTGATGATACGGATTTTTTCGCCGCGACCATGTTCAACCACTTCAACTTCTACGCTAGCACCATCAACGACAGGCTGACCGATTTTGACAGTTTCACCGTCAACAACCATCAACACGTCTTCAAATTTGATTGTTTCGCCTTTTTCTGCTTTTAGTAGTTCAACTTTTAAAAGCTCATCGACGACTACACGGTGCTGTTTACCACCAGTTTTAATTACTGCGTACATTGTATGACTCCGTTTAACCCGTGTGCCGTGGCTGATATCATACCAGCGCTTTTGCGACGAACACGACAGGGAAAAATTAAAGGCAAGATTTTACGGCTTTTTGCTTATAAAAGCAAGCCGTTCATCTCACTCGTTTGGCGTATTTTTGTAAGGTGGTTTCATTAACAGTCATTATTTTATTGCTATCTATGTCGTTGATTTTGAAGCTATCAAAGAGGGTATTTAATACCAAAATATCTAGAGCCCTTACAACGGATAATGACCTAAGCCCAACTGCGGTTATTATAACTTATATAATCAGTTACTTACAGTCTTTTATCAACCCATTCTGTACCTGAAAAACCATTAAGTAAACGAGTATTCATATCATCCAATATCAGGGCATTTTTATCATGGCTATTTCTTCTTTATCTCAGATAAGGATCAATAAAAAGAAAACCGTGCGGCTTTTGACAGGCTCCAATCAACAATTTAACCATCAATTTAACCACATAGCTATGCTATCATAAGAAAAAATCAGGCCTTACCTATATTTTATAACGCCAAGGCTGTAAAAAAATTCTCTATTCTTATTAATATGACTATCTATTATGACCAGCACTCCTTTAAGCAATACCCCAGCCGCACCTAATTCAACACCTGACTATGCTGAAATCCAAAATATCGTAACAGATGATTTTGAGATTATGGACAAGCAAGTATTCGGTAGCCTAAATTCAAAAGTGCAGCTAGTGATGAGCGTGTCACAACACGTGATCAATGCGGGTGGCAAGCGTATGCGTCCTTTGATTACCTTGTTATGTGCACGCATGTTTGACGACAATCCATCAGAAAAAGCCATGCATTTGGCAGCGATTACTGAGATGTTGCACACAGCAACCCTGGTTCATGATGATGTGATTGATGAATCAGGTCAGCGCCGTGGCAAGCCAACAGCCAATGCCACTTGGGACAATGCCACAGCGGTATTGGTCGGTGACTATCTGATTGCCCGCGCCTTTAATCTACTAGTTGGTTTCCAAAGCTTGCCATTATTGCAGGTATTCTCAGACGGTACTTGCGATATTGCAGAAGGTGAAGTATTGCAGCTGCAACATCAGCACAACCCTGCCGCGACTGAAAATGACTATTTACGCATTATCGATGGCAAAACCTCTCGCTTATTTATGATGGCGACCCAAGGGGCCGCTATCTTGCAGAATAAAACCGAGCACTTACAAGCATTAGCAGATTTTGGTCAGCATTTTGGTAATGCATTCCAGATTGTTGATGACGTACTTGATTACAGTGGTGACAGTGAATTGATGGGTAAAAACCTAGGCGATGATTTGGCAGAAGGCAAGCCGACGCTACCCACCATCAAAGCGCTAGAGTTATTGAAAGAGAGCGATACAAAAGGATATGAAAAACTGCGTCTCGCGGTACAGACGGGTAAAACCGAAAATACTGAGCAGCTGATCGAACTGGTACGCGGCTCAGGCTCATTAGACTACTGTAAACAGCGCGCTTTAGAAGAAACTAAATTGGCTCAGCAAGCACTTAGCACTTTACCTGATAACCGTTATCGTACTGGGTTATATCAGTTGACAGAACTTGCTAGCGCGCGTTTGCTATAGCGTCTCTGTCATTCTTAATAGCTATTTCTGTTATGAGATTAAATATTTCACTTTAGAGAGCACTTATGCCCCTTCATTTCAGCGGTCACATTTAGTGGTTGCTAAAATTGTTATTTTACTAACAACCCTGCTCTCTCATGACTTAATAGCCTTAATACCAATATGGCTTTAACGTTTTAACAAAAGCTTACAATTATTTATACTTGAGCATTTTCTAACTGTGTTTTAGCTGTTAATGAACAAGAGACTTGCTATAACAGCATTTTATTTATTCGTGAAAGGTAATATTACGGTTCTTTGCAATGAATCCTTTGCTTAACGACTTGACTGTGGGGTTACCCCTATAGTTTATAATTACTGGTTCAATTTATGATTCAATTTTGTAGCTTAGCTACGACTTTGATACCAAAGAGTCTCGCACCAGTACTTAATGTATATCGCTGTTAGATGTCCTAGTAACGATATTTTGCTAAAACAGTTGTATTGAAAGCTTTTTTAGCAAAAATAGTATGGTGTTTAGAGCAAAATTAATTTTTACATTCAATACACTAAAATTTATTGATAAACTTTTTATACTGCCATTATTTATTTTATATATACTGCCGAGGACATTGATGAAGCACTCTTATCTTGCGCTTGTAATAGCATCTGTACTATCTGGAGCTGTACTGGTTGGCTGTGACAAAAACGAGGACGCCGCTGGCGCTGAAGCCGCTCAGCAGCAGATGCCGCCTGCGGTTGTCAACGTCCAAACTGTCACCCTAGATACCGTACCCCAAGTACAGACTTTTTCTGGACGTACCGCCGCCTACCAAACTGCCGACGTCCGCCCACAGGTTAATGGCGTCATTGACGAAGTACTTTTCCGCGAGGGTGGTAATGTCAAAAAAGGTCAGCCACTTTATCGTATCAATACCGATAACTATGCTTCTTCGGTAACGAGTGGTCAAGCCGCTGTGCAACAATCACAAGCCAACTATCAGACAGCCATGGCAAATAATGCCAATGCAAAAGCCGAACTGGGCAGCCGTCAAGCATCATTGGCTCAAGCACAAAATGACTTACAACGTTTGCAAGGCTTGGTTAGTATCGATGCCATCTCTAAACAGCAATACGAGCAAGCGCAAACGCAAGTACGTACAGCACAAGCCGCTGTACAAAGTGCTGCTGCCGCTGTTGGGCAAACACAAGCCGGTATCGAGAGTGCAAAAGCAGGTATCCAAACAGCAAAAGCAGGTTTGGACGCTAGCACCTTGGACCTTAACCGTACTATCGTACGCGCACCTCTCAGCGGGCGCTCTGACCGCTCTAGCGTTACTGCTGGTACGCTGGTCAGCGCTGGTCAACCCGATCCCTTAGTGACCATTTCACGCTTAGATCCTATTTATGTCGATATTAGTCAGTCATCATCTGATCTATTAAGACTACGCCAGCAGATTTCTGAAGGCAAAGCACAAGCCGGTATGAATAGCGTGGAGTTAGTGTTAGAAGATGGCAGTGTTTATCCAGTGCGCGGCAAACTGGCCTTATCAGAGGCAAAAGTCGATGAGTCTACAGGCGCCGTGACATTGCGTGCGGTATTCCCGAATAGCGACAACATTCTATTGCCAGGTATGTATGTCAGCGCACGCTTAACCCAAAGCGTCATCACCAATGCAGCTTTAATACCTCAAAGCGGGCTTATACGTACTCCTAAAGGTGATACGCAGGTATATGTCGTTGACAAAGATAATAAAATTCAAGTACGTCCGGTCACTATCAATGGCACATACGACGGAAAGTGGTTAGTTACTGATGGGCTGAAAAATGGTGAAAAAGTCGTTATTATTGGGGGTTCAAAAGTCAAACCTGAGCAAGAGGTGGTCGCTAAACCGTTAGAAAACCCGAACTCAGCACCGTCTAAACAAGGTGCACCTAATGCAAAAACACCTCAGCAAGCCGCAAAGAAAATGGATAAACCTGCTGATAAAGACCCTTCTGCCAAAAAACCAGCAGAAGACGCCGCTAACTAATTCCATTCAAAGATAGGAAGACCTAGGGATATACTATGTCACGTTTTTTTATTGATCGCCCTATTTTTGCATGGGTGATGGCTATTTTAGTCATGCTCATCGGGATAATATCGGTCATCAATCTACCGATTGAACAGTACCCACGTATTGCGCCGCCGACTATTTCGGTCAGCGCAAACTATCCTGGTGCGAACGCGCAAACTGTTGAAGACTCAGTTGTTCAGATTATTGAACAACGTATGAAAGGGCTTGATGGCTTGATGTACATGTCATCATCGAGCTCCTCAAATGGTGGGGCGTCAGTCACGCTTACCTTTGAGAATGGTACAGACCCTGATACCGCTCAGGTACAGGTACAGAATAAACTCCAAGCAGCAATGAGCTCGTTGCCAGAACAAGTACAGCGGCAAGGCGTCAACGTTAATAAATCCTCCAGCAGCTTTTTGATGGTGCAAGGGTTTATTTCTGAAAATGGCGAGATGGATAAGGCTGATATTGCCGATTACATTAACTCGAACGTCGTCGATCCGCTCAGTCGGGTTGAAGGTGTGGGTGAAGTTCAGGTATTCGGCTCATCTTATGCAATGCGCATTTGGCTAGATCCTGCCCGCTTACGCAGCTATAACATGGTGCCCTCTGATGTGGTCGATGCGGTACGAGCGCAAAATGCGCAAGTATCAGCAGGTCAACTGGGTCAAGCGCCCGCTGACTCAGATCAGCAGGTCATTAACGCGACGGTTACTGTACAAAGCTATTTGCAAACCGCTGATGAATTCAAAGACATCTTATTAAGAACCAACAGCTCTGGTGCACAAGTTCGCCTAGGTGATGTTGCAGATGTTGAGATTGGTAGTGAAAACTACAGCGTTAATGCGTTATATAATGGTAAAGAATCTGCTGGTCTTGGTATCTCCCTCGCCGGTGGTGCCAACGCTCTAGAAACTCGTGAGTTGGTTGGCGACCGTATGGCAGAGCTGGAGCAAAGCTTCCCAGCAGGTCTAACGACGGTAGTGCCTTATGACACCACACCATTTGTACGCTTGTCTATTGAACAAGTTGTCAAAACCTTAATTGAAGCAATTATATTAGTATTTATCGTCATGTTCATTTTCTTACAGAACTGGCGTGCTACCATCATTCCTACCCTTGCAGTACCTGTGGTATTGTTAGGTACTTTCGCGGTGCTTTATCTCGCCGGCTTTAGTATTAACGTATTGACTATGTTCGCATTGGTACTATCCATTGGTCTACTGGTGGATGATGCCATTGTCGTGGTGGAGAACGTCGAGCGGATTTTGGAGGAGGATTCTGAAATCTCCATCAAAGACGCCACGATACAATCGATGGGTGAAATTAGTAAAATCGTTGTCGGTATCGCCTTGATTCTATCGGCAGTATTCGTACCGATGGCGTTCTTTGGCGGCGCAACTGGTGTTATTTACCGTCAGTTTGCCATTACCTTGATTACCAGTATGGTGCTATCAGCTCTAGTAGCACTTATCTTCACCCCTGCTCTCTGTGTCACTTTGCTCAAACGTAGCAAGGACCATGAAAAAGGTAATACTGAAGAAAAGAAAGGCTTCTTTGGTTGGTTTAACCGTTCTTTCGCTAAAGCCAGTCGCTCTTACGAAAACTTTGTGGGTAAAAGCTTCCGCCTAAAATGGGTCTACTTTATCGTTTATGCCGTCATTATCGGTATAATGGCAGTAGTATTCTTACGTATTCCCAGCTCATTTTTACCCGAAGAAGATCAGGGTATTATGTTTACCCTAGTGCAGTTACCTGCTGGTGCCACGCTCGATGAAACAGACGCTGTACTCGAAAAAGTCAACGATTATTACGAGTCTGAAGAAGACGGTAACGTTGAGTCTGTGTTTACCGTGTCAGGCTTTAGCTTCGCCGGTCAAGGGCAGAATATGGGCCTAGCATTCGTACGCTTGACTGATTGGGCCGACCGCAAAGGTGATGAGAATACCGCCCAAGCAGTCGCCGAGCGCGCGATGGGCTATTTCTTTTCCCAAAATGAAGCTCAAGTATTTGCGATTGTACCGCCAGCCATTACCGAACTTGGTAACGCCAGTGGTTTTGATTTAATGATTCAAGATAACGGCAACGTCGGTCACGACGGTCTACTAGAAGCGCGTAATATGCTGCTGGGTATGGCTGGTGAAAATGATAAAGTCACTGGTGTTCGTCCAAACGGACAAGAAGATGCGCCGCAGCTAAAAGTAAATGTTAACCAAGAACAAGCCGCTGCTTATGGCTTATCTATGGCTAGTATTAATAGCGTCATCTCAACCGCGTGGGGCTCAAGCTATATCAATGACTTCGTTGATCGTGGTCGTATTAAGCGTGTGTTTGTGCAAGGTGAACCAAACAGCCGTACCAACCCTAACGATATTGGTAAATGGTACGTACGTAATGATGTGAACAATATGATTCCGTTTGACGCTTTCTCTAGTACTGAATGGCAATCAGGCTCACCGCGTCTGACCCGTTATAACAGCTTACCGTCTATGAACCTTCAAGGTAGCGCTGCACCAGGTTTAAGTACCGGTGATGCGATGGACTCGATGGAAGCGATGATGGAAAAGCTACCTGACGGTGTAGGCTATGAGTGGACCGGCATGTCACTTGAAGAGAAAAAATCGGGTGCTCAAGCGCCGATGCTATACGCCATCTCAATCTTAGTGGTATTCTTATGTCTTGCTGCTTTGTATGAGAGTTGGTCAATTCCATTCTCAGTCCTATTAGTCATTCCACTTGGGGTCTTGGGGGCGGTGCTATTTACTTGGTTCCGTGGCTTCTCCAATGACGTTTACCTACAAGTTGGTCTACTAACGGTCGTCGGGCTATCCGCCAAAAACGCCATCTTGATTATCGAGTTTGCGAGGGATCACCAAGAGGATGAAGGTTATAGCCTGAAAGAGGCGGTAATGACCGCGGCTCGTCAGCGTCTACGTCCAATTATTATGACCTCGCTTGCCTTTGGTCTTGGTGTTGTGCCATTATTCATAGCCACGGGCGCTGGGTCTGGTAGCCAAAACGCCATCGGTACCAGTGTTGTTGGTGGGGTTGTTACCGCCACAATCTTAGGTGTTTTCTTTATTCCGATGTTCTATATTTGGGTACGTAGTATTTTCCCTTATAAAGGTAATGAAGGCCATCAACCACCTAATAACGATGATCCGCAAGCCCCAACTCCCTCTGAGAGTTATCAGCCTGTAAGCTTTGGAGATAATACACAATGAGTTTTCGTTCCTTTTTCACCCCTAACTCAGCCACCAAAGCAGTAGTCACTACTGCTCTGGTGCGCCCAACTACAGGCACATGGTTTGCCCCTACCACTATGGTTGCGAGTGTTTCTATATCACGGATACGCAAAAATAGTGGACGCTTGCTGGGCTTGTCTGCATTAGCAATGAGTATGGCGGCGTGTAATACTATCCCAAAAGCGGATACACGCCCTGTGCTTGCAGAGCCTAATGTGCCGATTGAACAAACTTACGGTGCTTTTGATAGTGAGACCGTTAGTAACGGTGAGCAGCCTAGCATCGCTAGTCAACGCTGGCAGAACTTTTATAGTGATGAGCGCTTGAAAGGCTTAATTGCCTTAGGTCTTGAAAACAATAAAGACTTTGAAAACGCACGCTTAGCCATTGAAAAAGCACGGGCACAATATCAGATTACCGATATTCGTGACCTGCCGACGATTGATGGCAGCGCTGGTTACTCACGAAAAGCTCAGAATAACGTCGATAAAAACCCTAACAGCAGCTATAACGTCAATCTTGGTCTCGCTAACTATGAGTTAGATTTCTGGGGCAAAATTGCTAGCCTAAAAGATCAAGCGTTACAGAACTTTTTGTCAACGGCTGCTGCAAAAGATTCGACCCAAATTAGCCTCATTAGTAACATTGCCCAAAGCTATGCCAACTTAAGCTATAGCCTAGCGCAGTTAAAACTGGCTGAAGCAACGGTTGAAAGTCGTGAGAAATCACTATTTATCGCTGATAAACGTTTTGAAGCCGGTATCGATCCTAAGCTACCGTCGTTGCAATCAGGTGCTTCGCTTGAGAACGCTAAACTTGCGGTATTACGTGCCCAAAGCAGTATTCTAAAATCGCGTAATGCCTTACAGTTTTTAGTTGGCGCACCTATCCCAGGTGACTTAATTCCAACACCAGCAGTTAGTAATATCACTAACCAGCAGATATTTAATGCAGGTCTGCCAAGTGAGTTATTACGCTATCGTCCTGATGTGCTGCAAGCGGAATACAATCTAAAAGCCGCTGGTGCTAATATCAAAGTGGCACGAGCTTCTTACTTCCCCTCTATTAGCCTTGCTAGTAGCGTTGGTGTGAGTAGTGGTAGCTTAGACGACTTGTTCAAAAGTGGCTCGGTTGGTTGGTCGTTTGGACCAAGCATTAGCGTACCTATTTTTGATGCCGGTCGTTTAGATGCAGAATATGATGTGGCCAAAATTGAGCAAGAACAAACGCTTACCAGCTACGAGAAATCTATCCAGACAGCCTTCCGAGAAGTCTCTGATGTGCTAGCAACTCGCGCAACACTTGGTGAGCAGCTAGAAGCACAGTATCGTCTGCAAGACAACTTTGAGCAAACGTATCAAATCGCAGATGCGCGCTTTAAAGCAGGTATCTCAAACTATCTGGATGTACTCGATGCGCAGCGTTCACTGTTCTCAACTCAACAAGGGATTTTAGATTTAGAGCTACAGAAAGCCATTAGCCAAGTCGAGCTATACCAAGTACTTGGTGGCGGCGCTAATCTGAATGATGTTCCGAGCGTTATACCTGTGCCGCGACACAACAACTTAACCCAAGTGGCTTATAGCGATGAAGCTAAAGCGGCTAATGTGGTTGACGCTGCCAGTTCAGCGCGTGTGGCTTCGCCGCAAGAGGCTTTAGCGATTAAGCAGTCACAGTCGTCAACGACTAGCACGTTTGAGCCTAGGACTGTCGTCGATGTTAATAACGATGGCAAGGCAGATGCGGCAGTGGGTACTGTCCATAAAGAAACAACGGTTGAACAATTACCCGAAGCGCAGGTTGTTGAGCCTTAAACTGTTTTGACATTTAATCCTTGTAAATCGCAACATCACAACATTGTGACTTTGTAATGACGTTTCATAATCACGTTGACAGTAGATAAGTACAATAAACCCTGCCAACTTGGTAGGGTTTATTGCTTTCATAGGCTGTTTTTTACTATATAGTTGATTCACTTTAAAACCGATACGAGTGCTACTGGAGTAAATTTTTTGCTGCCTCTGTCACGCTTGCGAACAGCAAGCAAAAAAAATTTATAACAGTAGCACGTAGCTAACAATGTATCGATTTTATTTAGAACTACCTATAGTAAGCCCAGCATATTGAACATTGTTTTGTACTCCCCTATAAAGACAGCTTTATAATAGTAATCATATCATCCAATAGCACCATACAATCTAGTGACACTATAATAAGGAGTTACCATGACTTATACTTTTAATCGCCAATTCCCTGCCACTCGCCTACGCCGCTTGCGTTATAACGATAACGTAAGAGCAATGATTCGTGAGGTCGAGCTACATCCTAAGCATTTAATTGCACCCGTCTTTGTCATCGAAGGTGATAACCAGCGCGAAGCAGTCGCAAGTATGCCAGGAGTTGAGCGTTTATCAATCGACCTACTTATTGAGCATGCTAAAGCACTATTAAGTGAGGGCGTGACCACTATCGATATCTTTCCTGTTATCGATAATAGCTTAAAAACTGCTGATGGCAGCGCGGCATATGATGAAAACGGCCTCACCGCTCGTACGGTAAAAGCCGTGAAAGATGCCGTTCCAGAAATGGTAGTGATGACCGATGTGGCGCTAGACCCTTATACTTCTCATGGTCAAGATGGCCTACTTGATGACAGCGGCTATGTCATGAACGACGAAACCACTGAGGTGTTGGTCAAGCAAGCTTTGGTTCATGCGCGCGCGGGTGCTGATATCATCTCACCTAGTGACATGATGGATGGCCGCATCAAAGCTATGCGTGACGCATTTGAGGCAGAAGGCTTTGTCAATACCGCTATTATGGCCTACTCAGCTAAGTATGCCTCTGCCTATTACGGTCCGTTCCGTGATGCGGTCGGTAGTGCGGGTAACTTAAAAGGCGGGCACAAAAAACAGTATCAGATGGACTTTGGTAATCGTGCTGAAGCGCTACATGAAGTCGCGATGGACATCAATGAAGGCGCGGATATGGTCATGATTAAGCCAGGCCAGCCCTATCTTGATCTGATCCGTGAAGTCAAAAACACCTTTGGCGTGCCGACCTTTGCGTACCAAGTCTCTGGCGAATATGCGATGCATATGGCCGCGATTCAAAACGGCTGGTTGACTGATGCGGTAATTTTAGAATCTTTAATTGGCTTCCGCCGTGCTGGTGCTGACGGTATTTTGACTTACTTTGCACTAGAAGCAGCACGTCAGCTAAATAACGCTTAATATTGAGCAGTGTGCTTTTTGTATTGTGGACGCTATCGCGCCAGCTGAAAACCATCAGCTGGCGCTTTTTTTATCTCTAAAGTGGTTTAAAACACTGATGAGTAGTGCTATAAACACGCACGGTCATGTGGCTTATTAAAATCAATTATAGGACCTACGGGTATGATACGAGTAGGATTAATATTGGCGTGACTGGTGTAATAATGCGCCTTAATATGATCCATATTTACCGTCTCTGCGATACCTGAGATTTGATATAAGTCACGCAGATAGCCCCAAAGATTTGGGTAATCAACGATACGGCGGATATTACATTTAAAGTGCCCGACATAAACGGCATCAAAGCGTACTAATGTCGTAAATAAACGCCAATCTGCTTCAGTGATCCTATTATCTATCAAATAACGCTGGTTTTCTAAACGTGCCTCTAAAGTATCTAGCGCATCAAATAGAGTGACGACCGCTTTTTTATAGGCCGCTTCTGTGGTGGCAAAACCTGCCTTATAGACACCGTTGTTGACCGCATCATAAACAAATGCATTAGTTTCATCGATTTCTGCTATTTTGTCTGACGGTAAAAAATTACCTGATACTGCTCCCACTTCATCAAAAGCTGAGTTAAACATACGAATGATTTCAGAGGATTCATTACTGACGATAGTATTGGTATGTTTATCCCATAATATCGGTACTGTGACCCGCCCTGTATAGTCTGATTTCGCTGCAGTATAAATCTCATATAGGTAGCTGGCATTCACAATCGGGTCAGCAATAACGCCTTCTTCCTCTGCAAACGTCCAACCTTTATCACCCATAAACGGATGAACCACAGACATCGTAATCATGTCCTCTAAACCTTTAAATTTTCGATAAATGATTGTACGATGTGCCCAAGGGCAGGCAAGCGAGACATATAAATGATAACGATTGGCTTCGGCTTTAAAACCGCTCTGACCTGATGGCCCAGAGCTTCCATCTGCTGTGACCCAGTTTCTAAATCCCGCTTCTTCGCGCTCAAAGCGCCCACCACTAGAGTCTGTGTCATACCATTTGTCTTGCCACTGACCATCAACCAATAAGCCCATCTCATTCTCCGATTTATTGCAGTTTTAATTTCATATCGATCGTTTTCTATTTACAATAACATTGCCACCAAGCCTAGCCAATAGAATTCGCCCTGCTATAAATAAGAAAAACTAAATAACCATTATAATATATTTAATAAAACTACACAAAAAAGTTTATATATCACTCAATATAAGGCTTGATACTCAATATTAAAACAATAAGTCGTTATTATGATAAAAAAGGCTTGCAAAGTCCTCAAAATTTGCTAAAATGCTCAGCCTAAATAGGCGTATAGCTCAGTTGGTTAGAGCGCTACCTTGACATGGTAGAGGTCGTTGGTTCGAATCCGATTACGCCTACCAGATTCGAAAAGCCCCAATCTTAAGATTGGGGCTTTTTTTTGTCCGTGAAATATGGGCTGTAGCGGAAAAGGAAACTATACGTCGATTCAAATTACCTCTTTTCTCACTTTCAGCAAACATCATCAAAAAACGTGTGTGCCCAAATTGTGCCTAAGTTGCGCCTGCTATCTATTTCGCCTTTCTTTCAGAGTAGCACTTTTGACCTCTACCCTAAACTATCTAAAGCAATCTCAAAATTGATTTACTTCTCTTTATCTAGCGACTCGTTAGGTACATAAGTAAATAAATCACCTACTTCAATATCTAGTGCCTCACAAATTTTATCCATAGTGTCAAAATCTATTCTTGAAGTCTGTTCGTTATAGATCTTGTGCACTGTCGACTTACTAATTCCTGTCATCCTTATTAGATCTGCCACCTTCATACGTCGTTCAGCTAGTAGCACTGGTAAATTACATAAAATCATTAATAATTCCTTAATAGACTAAAAAAGTACTTGCATCAACTAACAATAGCTAGTAAAGTACTTCTATCGAACAACAAATTACTTTTATAAAACTATTTGTTATCTCGATAAAACAACCTAGTTATTTAATTGGCTTACAGGGAATTTATTATGTCACATACCTACCTAACTACCCAAGAGCTTTCTGAGCTCATCAAATATAACCCTCGTACTATCCGTAATGAGCTCAAAGATAGCGTGCTTATCGAAGGCATTCATTATATACGCCCATTCGGTGGTCGTAAAATTTTGTACATTTGGGAAGAGATTGAAAAAGATATGCGCACTGGCATTGCCGGTAGCGTCAATGCCATGGCACTACAATAAGGAGGAATAGGATGGCTAGTATTAGAACCCGTAGAGGGAGCAATATGCTATTTGTCGATTTTTATTACATGGGTATACGCTGTCGGGAGACGACAAACCTAACAGACACACCAGCAAATCGCAAGAAGCTTGAAAAAGTGATTGAGAAGATGGAAGCAGAAATCATCTTAGGACTGTTCAACTACGCTAAGTACTTTCCAAAAAGTGATAAAGCGGCACAGATGGTAGCGTTAAACGACCGCAAGGAATGCATTAGTACCGATACGCCTTCTTTTGAACAGTTTGCAGAATTATGGTTTGCTGAAAAAGAAATTGAATGGCGTGATACTTACAAGCGCAAAATAAAGGAGATTATTGATATGTACTTGATTGTTAAGTTTGGGACTAAGCCCATTCATCTCATAAAAAAGACAGATGTATTAGCCTTCCGTTCATCGCTCGCCAAAGTAACGTACGGAAAAGCTAACAAACATCTGTCAGCGGCACGCATCAATTCGATAATGGTACCTTTGGGTATGATACTAAAAGAAGCGGCTAAACGCTATAAATTTGATAATCCTTACTACGATATCAATGCGCTCAAGCAACCTAAAACGGATATCCAACCATTCACACTAAGTGAGGTTTGGACGTTTATTAATGGGGTGAGAGCAGACTATCGCAATTATTATCTGGTACGTTTTTTTACAGGTATGCGTACGAGTGAGATTGATGGGTTAACGTGGGAGAACATTGACTTTAATCGACGTGAGATTGTGATCAAACAAGCTTATGTTAAAGGCAAAATTGTTCCTCCTAAAACTCAAGAGTCTTATCGTGCAATTCAAATGTCACCTTGGGTCTACGATGCTCTGAAGGAACAGCAGACCATCACTTATAAGCGATCTGACTATGTGTTTTGCGCACATACGGGTGAGCCACTTGATTACAACAATGTGAATAAGCGTGTTTGGCACCCTACTCTTAAGGTTTTAGGTCTGAAGAAGCGCAATGCTTATCAGACCCGTCATACCGCAGCAACGCTATGGTTGGCTGCTGGCGAAAGTCCTGAATGGATTGCCAGTCAAATGGGACACTCTACAACCAAGATGCTGTTTAATACATATAGTCGCTATGTACCGAACATGACTCGACAGGATGGTAGTGCGTTTGAAGCATTGGTCAATCGCAGTCAGATTGCTCAGGTATCTACCGATAAGGGGCCTCACAATGAAAATGATTGATTACGATATATTGCATGCGACGTTTAAACCTAGTGGCTATGTCAGTAATGGCGCAGATAATATTGCTAACTACCTCATCTGTGAGCTCTGCATTCAGTCAGGTACTGGTTTGGCTAGGTTCCTAAGTATTGATAGTTGCTTTGATAATCATATGGCGCTGCGCATATGGGTTCAAATGCGCTTAGAGGCCAATCCTGACTATGTCGTTGATGATATGTGTAGTCAGCTACAGAGTAAGCTTTACGAGCTCCTACCTCAAACTGGCTATGGATACTAAGGAGGGTATTATGAGTATGAACTTCGTCTTTGATTCAGCTCTGGAGGATACAGCAAAGCGTCTGTGCTATGAGTATTGGTCCTATGCGTCGCCCAGTGATTATATAGCGCATTTAGAACTGCTTTGTTATGACCACAACACGGAGACTGATGTTTTATTTGCTACACTTGCAAAATGTCAGGTTTATTTAGATGACGTACACTGTGAGTACTGTGGTCGTCCCTATCAATTAGATGTCCCAGCAGATGTACCTTATGCAAGGAGATTAAATTCTTGGTTTTGTGAGGGGTGTATTAGCTTTTCTGGTGGACAGCTTATTGTAGACAGATAGGTTTTTAGAAAAAATTTATTGCCAGACAACTTAGGTTGTCTGGTTTCGCATTCAATTAACTAGCGACATATACTGTCGTTTTAAATATATTATTCATTGTTTTACGAACAAAGTTCCGTTAAAGTAAATTCGTATTCAAATTCTACGATACTTTTAATAGACGGAGCTATTATGGCAAAACCTAGCAATCCTTATACCGATAATAGCTTTGTCTCCTCTGATCTTAAGACTATTTTGCACTCCAAACGTGCCAATATCTACTACCTCTCGCACTGCCGCGTCATGCAAAAAGACGGTAGAATTCTCTATCTCACCGAAGACGATAAAGCCAACCTGTTCTATAACATTCCTATTGCCAATACCACCTCCATCTTACTCGGTACGGGCACCTCCATCACCCAAGCGGCGATGCGTTTACTGTCGCAGGCTGGGGTTTTGGTGGGCTTTTGCGGTGGCGGTGGTACGCCGCTATTTATGGGGTCTGAGCGCGAAGTCTTCGTCGAGTGGCTGACCCCGCAGAGCGAGTATCGACCGACAGAATATGTGCAAGGTTGGCTCAGTTGGTGGTGGGATGACGATAAACGACTAGCTGCCGCTAAGATGCTACAACATGCGCGTTTGGCTTACTTACAAGCAATTTGGAGCAAAGATGTTGATCTAAAACGTCAGGGATTTGATAGCAGTCGTGATGACATTAAAGCGCTCATCGATAACAATATTCGACAAATCGATCAGCAAACTGAGGTCATGCACTTATTGCAGTTAGAAGCTCGCCTGACCAAAAACCTGTATAAACTCGCTGCCAAAAACACCGGCTATGACGGTTTTACTCGCGCCCATGATGGTATCGATAAGGCCAATAGCTTTCTCAATCATGGCAACTATTTGGCCTACGGACTGGGTGCAACCACCGCATGGACGCTAGGTATTCCACATGGTTTTGCAGTCATGCATGGCAAGACCCGGCGCGGGGCACTGGTGTTCGATATCGCCGATATTATCAAAGATGCGCTAGTACTACCCCTCGCCTTTATATGTGCTAGTGAAAATATGAGCGAGCAAGAGTTTCGCCAGGAGTGCTTAAACTTATTTACCAAACATCATGCGCTAGATTATCAGTTTGAAGCTGTTAAACAGATTGCTATGAATAAAAGCTGGCAGGTGTAGAAAATGATCGTTACCTTTGTATCTCAATGCGAGAAAAAATCGCTAAAACGTACTCGCAGAATCCTAGACGCCTTTGCTAATCGTATTGGGAATAATGTTTGGCAGACGGCGATTACCGAAGATGGCTTACAGACGGTTAAACAGCTCCTACGCAAATCAGCGACCAAGTCTACAGCGGTGAGCTGTCATCGTAATAAGACGCGCCAGCTGACGGAGCTGGTATGGATCGTGGGTAATAAACGCAAGTTTAATGAGGTTGGGGTGGTTCCTGTGAACCGTACCAAAAGAAATATTCTGCATAGTGAGTGGGAGAATGAATGGAGTTATGCCAGTAGTATTCAAATTATCGCTACACTTGCTGCATTACTCCACGACATTGGCAAATCAACGGTTGGTTTTCAAAAGAAACTCCTTGTCGGTAGTAAACAAGGCGACTCTTATCGGCATGAATGGATATCATTAAAACTGTTTGAGCTGATGATTGGCGATTGCAGCACTGACGAAGCATGGCTTGACCATTTAATGAATTTAAATGAATGGTTAGAAAATAACAATATAGAAAATCTACTATCTAATGCTAATAAAGATGTCGTCAATATAAAAGCTATGCCGCCCCTAGCACAGTGGATTGCTTGGCTGATTGTCACTCATCACCGCTTGCCACCTATCAAAAAGGTTTTTTATCCTTACAAAGATATTCAACGTTTGCAATTACCTCAAAATACGTTAGAGATTAAAAGAGACTTAAATCAGTTTTATGGAAAAATTGAGCCGTTCGACTATTGGGTAAAAAATCCTAAGTCGTTAGAGGAGATGACCAAAGCGCAATTAAAGGACTTTTGGCAATTTGAGCATTTAGTCATTAATAGCCCAGCTTGGCAAAAGAATATCAAGCGTTGGTCTAAAAAAGCCTTAAATGACCCGACCTTAATGCAATTAAGCCAGCAAGCAGTTGATGATAACAAAGCCATCAGCGATCCATTCTTACTGCATATATCACGGTTATGCTTGATGGTAGGCGACCATAATTATTCTAGTCTCAAAGAAGACGACTCTCGCTGTATCACAGTCGATAGCAGCTTTAAAAATTTAGCCGCTAATACCGACCGAACCGCCAGCACGCCCACCGTTAAGCAATCTCTTGAGGAGCATCTATTAGGTGTCGGAGCTTTTACAGCACATTTTTGTCGTGCACTTCCTATCATTGCCAGTGAAATGCCAACACTACGTAATCATGATCCATTAGCTAAACCTACTGGGATTGAATGTTTTAAATGGCAGAATCAAGCTTTTAAGATGACTTATGGTTTGCAAAAAGCCACGCGCGAGCATGGGTTTTTTGGAGTTAATATGGCATCGACAGGTGCAGGTAAAACCATCGGTAATGCACGTATCATGTACGCTCTAGCTGACCCAAAAAAAGGAGCGCGCTTTACTATCGCTTTAGGACTGCGGATTCTAACCTTGCAGACCGGTTTAAGCTTTCGTAAAAACTTAAAATTGGCAGGTGACCAGTTAGCCATATTAGTCGGTGGTAGCGCCAATAAAAAATTGTTTGAGCTGGCATACGATAACAAGACTAATGATATTACTGACATTATCGATGAATATAAAAAGAACGATGAGCCTGATAATGAGTCTGAAAATTTTGGTAGTGAGTCCAGCGAAGATTTGTTAGATGAAATCGTCGATAGCGACATTGACTATCAAGACTATGAGGCGCTGAATCTCGATACGGTCATCGCTAGCCCTAAAGCACGCGATTTAATATTTGCGCCTATCGTGACCTGCACCGTTGACCATATTATCCAAGCCTCTGAGTGCAAACGTGGTGGTAAATATATTGCCCCCATGCTGCGACTGCTCAGTAGTGACTTAATACTCGATGAACCTGATGACTTTGATCAAGCGGACTTGCCTGCGCTGTCGCGTTTAGTGCATCTAGCAGGACTTTTTGGTACGCGAGTGCTGCTTTCATCTGCAACCTTGACCCCTGACTTGGTGACAGGACTGTTTGAAGCCTATATGGAGGGGCGAAAACTATTTAATCAAAGTCAGAATAAACCTACGCCAAAAGTAGTTTGCGCATGGTTCGATGAACAGCCCAAAGCGATGCTATCGGAACAATGCAGCGACGTTAATGGCTTTCAGAACAGTCATAAACAATTTTGTGAAAAACGTGGCAGCTATTTAGCCCAGCAACCTATCAGACGTAAGGCAAAAATACTGCCTTTTTCAGCTAACTATACAAAGGATAAAGCGTCGCAGTTTTATAGCACTTTGGCGCAGACTTTGGTTGATGCTGCCATAGGCTTGCACTATCAGTATCATGAAGTGTCTGATAATAAGCTTCAAGCTGATAAAGTTGTGCGGGTAAGCATTGGACTCATTCGCGTTGCCAATATTAACAACATTACCAGTATCGCTATGCAGTTATTTAAAGCAGACAGCATAACGGTGCCAGATGACACGGTTATACATGTAGCGTGCTATCACGCTAAGCAGCTTTTACTACTGCGCAACGCTTTGGAGAATAAGCTAGATAGAATCTTAGACCGTAGCGATAGTAAAGTTAGTATTTTTAACCATTCTGAGATTAAGCAAATCATTGCTAATAATCCTGCCAAAAATCATATCTTCATAGTGCTTGCTACCCCTGTCGCTGAGGTCGGGCGCGACCATGATTACGACTGGGCAATCGTAGAACCCTCCTCCATGCGCTCTATCATTCAGCTGGCTGGGCGCGTGTGGCGGCATCGTCCTGATAAAGTCGCCGACGAGCCAAATATCTTACTGCTGCAATATAACATTCGCTACTTTAAACACCCTAATGGCAAACGCCCTATCTTTACCCATCCAGGATTTGAGACCACGCTGTTTAAACCACCAAGCTACGATTTGAATGAGCTAATGACAGCAGAACAATTAGCACAAGTTGATGCCAGACCTAGAATTAAAGCAGCTCATGATAAAACAGTAGAAACGCTGAGCGACCTCGAACACCAAGTTATGCGACATCTCCTTAACAACCCTAAGCTTAACTATGTCAATGCTTACTGGGATAGCAAAGCCACAGCCAATCGTACGCATACTCATCTACAGCAAATCAGTCCTTTTCGAGCTGGCACTCCGCAAGACGATTGGTTATTAATTCCGCGCATGGTTAATGATGATGAAGAAACTGATGTGCCAACGACAGGATTTGATGCTTACTATGCAGAAGATGTATTTGAAAAAGGTTTAGTTAAATCTACCATCCATAATAAAACCATTCAGCCGCTAGACTTTAATTTTGAGCACGCGCAAATAAAGCCGTGGTTGAGCACTTCATTGAATGACGTCTTGCAGGACTTACAAGTGGCACAGCCTGATAAGAGCTTGCTTTCATTAGCCATTACCTACTCGTCAGTGTCACTTGATAGCATCAAGGCTAATAACAGTCGCGGCTGGGCGTTTCATGAGTTTTTTGGTTTTGTGCGGGAGTGAGTTATTGGCATGAAAAAAGCACGGCGTTAACCGTGCTTCTTGATTGAGCCAATCCACCTATGCGGTGGTGAAATTTAATATTGTGTATGACATTTTCTAAGCCATTTAAGCAATGGTGTACTATAATAACAAATCGATTATTTTATTTTAATATTATGTATGACATGGTTGATTATAATTTAAGCTTATGCTTTAATGCTTTAGTCAACTATTCAATACTGATGTTGGCTTTTACTTATAGGTTCATACGAGGTAATTGATTATGGCGAGAAAAACACATCATGTTGTGCCAAATTCGGAAGGTGGCTGGGATGTTAAAGGTGGTGGTAGCAAACGTGCCATTAAACATCATGAGCGCAAAACAGATGCAGTTGACCATGCACGTGGAATCAGTCGCAATCAAGAGTCTGAATTAGTTATTCATAATAAAGATGGCAGAATCAGCAATGCTGATAGCCATGGTAATGACCCTTATCCCCCTAAAGATAAGCGATAAACTTATTTTCTGATACTGTAAGGCGTATAGGTATTCCATATCTATACGCCATCCTCAGAATATTACTAAACGTTATTTAGGATACAATCTATGACTGACATACCCCCAGAGCTAGCAAGCAATGCGGTCAACGCCTTTCTTGCTAGCCAATACGACAAAAAGACTGAAACCGAGCAAAAGCAGCTCGCTAAAGCCATTGAAAATAAGGAGCATGAAAAGGCTTCAGAGTTAAAAGAAACCTTAGCAGATGCTAAAGATAAATATAGCGTCAATAATTGGATTGCTGACGCTGCAACGCGCATGGCAAAGCAATTAAATTTTGGTACGCATATCTCAAAAGGGGTACACCCTGATGCCAAAGGCGATAATGTCAGTTTTGAAGCCATAAATAATTTACCCAAAACCATCGTCGGTACGCACTCAATAGACAGTAGCTATATTGATGCCAATGGTAATGCCGCTGCCCTGCCCCTGGCCGCTTTTTTCGATTTTGAAATAAATGAGACAACTAAAATTCGTGACCTTATCTTAGCAGATAATACTGACTTTTCTGCTTCACTTAACAGTGACCAAACTCTTGCAAATACTTACCACCAAACCTTTAAAGAGGCTTTGCAAAATAACATTACTGAGCCAGTCACTCATGAGCGTAACAAACAGACCTTATGGGTCATTAGCGCTTATGAAGAGACCGATATTGAGCAGCTTAATTATATTAATATCGTCCCGCTTTATCCTTCTGTACTTACCCATGAAGTTTACCAACGCGTCAATCATCTTAAATTTTCTGATGACAATAAAGCCGCACGCGATAATCGCTTTAAGAAAACTGCCGAACAGCGTCCTTATGTGAGCTTGAATAATTTGGCAACCGTTCAGCTTGGTGGCACTAAGCCGCAAAACGTCAGCCTGCTCATGAGTAAACAAGGTGGCCGTAATTACCTCCTTCCTTCTCTGCCACCAATCATCAAGCAAGACCGCGCTTTTAAATTATCCAAATTTGCCAATAGTATCTTTAGCACTGGCATGGAATATAACGCCCGCGAAGCCATCCAAAATATTTTTAAGTCCATTAAAGATACGCGCAACATTGTCGATGTCAGAGACGCACGCAAACGAGCTATCGATGAAGTGTTATATCAGATATTTGCCACAGCAGAAGATATCCGCACTACCCTACATGCTGGCTGGTCAAAAGACTATGAGCTTGACCGCATTGAGAAGCTTTGGCTCGATCCCAAACGCGCCGACCTTGATGGTGAAGCTGAGTTCAAAGCAGAACGTGAAGAAGATGATGCTTGGCATAGTCAAATCGTTCACCGTTTTGCGCGTTGGCTCAATACCTTAATGCAAGCTGAATTTAAGCAAATAGCCAACGATTTTGGTGATGCTGAACATTTGGAATGGGAACGTGAGATTGAGGATATGAAAAAACGCTACGAGCGCGCAGGCAAAGGAGTATTTTTATGAGCCGCATAGATGATGACAATAATATTGGTGTGGTTGGCTATTTGATGTTTAAAAAGGTCGTCATTGAAGGAGCGAATACTATCTCAAGTCCGCTGACTTATGGCTTCCCCGCTGTCACTGGGTTTTTGGGTAGCTTTCATGCGATGTCACGAAAAATGGTAGATGATGAGCTGCTCTCTGATGTCTGTTTAGGCGGTGTACTTCTTGCCTGTCACGACTGCCAACCACAAATGTATCGTCCTAATAGTTATAACAACTACACTTTCAACCAAACGCGCAATCCTATCAAAAAAGATGGCAAAACCGCCTCTATAATTGAAGAAGGCAAATGCCGATTGGTGATGACCTTTGTAGTCGAGATATTAGGTACAGATATCTTAACTAATGAGCAGCAAGATTATGCCATGCAAAGAACCAAACAGTGGCTACAGCAGCAGCGTATGGCTGGTGGTAGCGTAAGGGGCTTGGCAAGGTTTGAGCCCGTGCAATTCTTTGATAAAGATGACGTCAGCTCTATTACTGCGCAATTACTGCCGGCTTTTGTGTTAATGGATGCGCAGGACGACTTTGTCGAGATTATCGATAAGGTGCAAGCAGACAACCCAGACGCGACGCCACTAGACGCTTTGATAGATGTTTGTACACTACATCATATTCCTAAAACCCAAAAAAACGGTGATACAAAGTGGCTGACTACCTCACGTAAAAGCGGACACGGTTGGTTAGTGCCTATGCCGATAGGTTATCAAGGTATCTCTGATTTATATGACGCTGGCATGATGCAAAACGTGCGCAATCCTGAATATCCTAGTCAATATGTTGAAGCTATATATAGCCTTGGCAGGTGGGTTTATCCGCAGCGTCTAAATAGTGTCGGCGGTGATAATGATATTGCTAATGCGTTTTGGCGTTACCATTATAATGCTGATGAATCACTTTATTTAGTCACTCAAAATCGAGAGTTTTAATTTTACTTTGTTCTAATCAATAACCCGTTCAATTAACTTTTAATTTCTTACAATCATGGAGAATAATATGTCAAAAACAGCCCTAAAAACTGCATCCGTCCTAGCCTTTGAGCGTAACCTTGATATCTCAGATGGTTTCTTTGCACAAACAGACAGCCAAACTGCTAACGCTAAAATTAGTGCTGTAACCATTAACGAAAAATCTGTCAGAGGTACGATTAGCAACCGTCAAAAAAACGCCATTGCTAAAGACCCTGCCAAGCTCGATGCCGAGATTCAAAAAGCCAATCTACAAACGGTAGACTCAGCCTCATTAGATGAAACCAATGATACTCTGATTGTAACGTGGAGCTGTAAGGTGTTGCCGTTCACCGGTAAACCTAGCGTCTGTAACGACCAAGATTATCAACAGGCCTTAGTCTCAACGGTACAGGATTATTTGGATGACCAAGGCGTTAATGAGTTGGCTCGTCGCTACGCTAGTAATATTGCCAATGCCCGCTGGTTGTGGCGCAATCGTGTAGGCGCTGAAAGCATCAAGGTTAATGTTAAATGTGATATTGATGGCACTAAACACGACGTCGAATTTGATGCAAAGTCCATTTCACTAAAAGACTTCAATACAGACGATAGCAATATCAATGAATTGGCTAAGCTGATTGAAAAGGGCTTAAATGGCGACGCTTTTATCATTTTATACGTCAAAGCCGCTGCCTTAATGGGTTACGGTCAAGAAGTTTATCCCTCGCAAGAACTGGTACTCGATACGGGCAAGAGCAAAAGTAAAATCTTGTATGAGATCAATGGCAAAGCAGGCATGCACTCTCAAAAAGTCAGCAATGCCATTCGCACTATCGATGACTGGTATCCTGAAGCCGAGTTCCCTATCGCTATCGAACCTTATGGTGCGGTCACGACTTTGGGTACAGCGTTTCGCCAACCTAAAGATAAAATGGACTTCTACAGCCTGTTTGATAACTGGGTATTAAAAGGCGAATCGCCAGACGTAAACCAGCAGCATTATGTCATGGGCGTACTTATCCGTGGCGGCGTATTCGGTGCCAGCGGCAAGGAGTAACTTATGAGTCAGATGACCCATTTCCAAGAAATAACCATAATCCCCGACCCCGAGATTGCACCTTACTTTATTTTGAGTAAACTATTTACCCAATTACATATTGCATTAGCGGAGATGAAAAATGATCACGGCATCGACTCCGTCGGTGTCAGCTTTCCTGATTATCATTATGACGAAAAGGGTAAATCATCCAAGCTTGGTCTAAAACTTCGAGTCTTTGCTCCCAGTAAAGTGGATTTAGAGACTCTAGATCTCGATAAATGGCTAGAGCGATTGACGGACTATGTGCATGTGAAGCGCATTAATGAGGTTGGTGACAAAGCCAAAGGGCACGTTGTGATCAGACGCTACCGCCATAAAAACGTGCTTAAGCAAGCTGAAGCATTCGCTGAGCACAAAGGCATTACGCTGGAGGCGGCACTGATACACTGCGCCAAACACAAGCAGGATAACAAGCCCTATCCGTATATCAACTTAAGGAGCATCAGCAACAATCAACCCTACGCATTATCTATCATTCAAGAAATGGCAGATAACGAAACTCAAGGGTCGTTTAACAGCTATGGCATTAACAATGCGGCAGATAAGGTTACTGTTCCCCATTGGTAAGCCACTTATAAGGTAATGATGAATTACCCAAAAATTGGGACAAAAAACCCTTTTTTTGAGCTATTTAAAAACTTGCAATAAAATCAATCAGTTACAACAGAGTGAAAAATGGAGGGTAAAATAGGGTATTTTGACCTCCACGCCTTGTTGTAACTAAATTTTTTGAGGTATAATTCCTCTTCCTCACCGCATAGGTGACTTAGAAATGCAACGATGTTTGGTGTACCTACTAATGCCCTCTTCCTCACCGCATAGGTGACTTAGAAAACGTTTGAGCAGTTATTCGGATTTGCTCAGGGCTTCCTCACCGCATAGGTGACTTAGAAACGACCGACTGGCAGAACGTCAGCACTCTAGCCCTTCCTCACCGCATAGGTGACTTAGAAAAGTTTATTACTGACTATAATCACATGGTTAGCCTTCCTCACCGCATAGGTGACTTAGAAATATTGGAAGAAGTCCTAAGTTTTGGTTATGGACTTCCTCACCGCATAGGTGACTTAGAAACAAGGCTAGGTCGTACGATTACACCAAAAAAACTTCCTCACCGCATAGGTGACTTAGAAAAGTGGCGTAAATTATCTCAAAGCGTATGGCATCTTCCTCACCGCATAGGTGACTTAGAAATGATGCAAAACTGAAATTTTATAGTGTACGCACTTCCTCACCGCATAGGTGACTTAGAAAGAGTCAATCCATGCAGCCAATGACCACGGTTACTTCCTCACCGCATAGGTGACTTAGAAACCTTAGAACATTGGGCTAAGGGGTCTTTTTTTCTTCCTCACCGCATAGGTGACTTAGAAAAGTAAGCCCTACTGTACCAATGCAAAAGGGTTCTTCCTCACCGCATAGGTGACTTAGAAAGCCTACCCATACCCAAACGCCCACAATTTCAATCTTCCTCACCGCATAGGTGACTTAGAAAACCTAAAAAACCTAAGTCTAAGAGTAAGTCTACTTCCTCACCGCATAGGTGACTTAGAAAAGCTAAAACAATGTGGGTACAAGCGATAGATACTTCCTCACCGCATAGGTGACTTAGAAAAAAAGAAGTTTACAATCTCAGAAGCAGAGGCACTTCCTCACCGCATAGGTGACTTAGAAAACTGTATTAGAAGTTCATACAAACGTACTGAACTTCCTCACCGCATAGGTGACTTAGAAACGCCCAAAAACAAGATTTGATGAATACAATCAGCTTCCTCACCGCATAGGTGACTTAGAAAATTAATAAGCAAAACTATCCATTAATAAGCAACTTCCTCACCGCATAGGTGACTTAGAAACCTCAAATTTGGACGTTTTAGAGTGGTTTTGCTCCTTCCTCACCGCATAGGTGACTTAGAAAAGCTGGGCTAGTCGGGGTTACTAAATGATTGTCTTCCTCACCGCATAGGTGACTTAGAAATTTTGACATTTGATTTATCCATAAATTAAATACTTCCTCACCGCATAGGTGACTTAGAAAAGTTGCGATAAATAGATCAAATAGTAATGGCACTTCCTCACCGCATAGGTGACTTAGAAAAATCGTGAACATATCTGCTGTATTCCCGTCTCCTTCCTCACCGCATAGGTGACTTAGAAAGATAAGAGAATATTTGAATTACTAAGGTTAGACTTCCTCACCGCATAGGTGACTTAGAAAAACAAGATCAGGGCTTAGAAGACAATGAAGACCTTCCTCACCGCATAGGTGACTTAGAAAATTTCAAACTCCCACCCTTGTTGCGACTGTCCCTTCCTCACCGCATAGGTGACTTAGAAAGTCCAGCATCATTGCGGTTATCGCCAATTTTTCTTCCTCACCGCATAGGTGACTTAGAAAAATTACAATATAGCTTGGTTAGTCGCTTTATCCTTCCTCACCGCATAGGTGACTTAGAAAAGTTAGTGTCAGCGATAAATGCAATCAAAAAACTTCCTCACCGCATAGGTGACTTAGAAACCTTGTATAGCCTGTGGGCGTTCCCCACAGCTCTTCCTCACCGCATAGGTGACTTAGAAACATGTAGATACTGTATTCCTATGAACTTCTAACTTCCTCACCGCATAGGTGACTTAGAAAATGTACACGTTATGAAACTGTCTCAAGAAGCCCTTCCTCACCGCATAGGTGACTTAGAAACACACTTGGGGTGATGGTCTGTGCATTTTCTGCTTCCTCACCGCATAGGTGACTTAGAAATGGGAGCTGTGCAAAAAACCCAGCTTCTAAAGCTTCCTCACCGCATAGGTGACTTAGAAATGAATAGTAGGAAGTGCCGTTAATGGGGCAATCTTCCTCACCGCATAGGTGACTTAGAAATATTGAGTTTGTCCTCAACGATACTCAAGTTTCTTCCTCACCGCATAGGTGACTTAGAAACTCTAAAAATAAAGTAACATCGTTATTATCAGTCTTCCTCACCGCATAGGTGACTTAGAAACGAGGTCAGTGCTTACTGACGGCGGGTTTCACCTTCCTCACCGCATAGGTGACTTAGAAATGAGAACTTTTGCTCATAAAGGTTTTTGGTTGCTTCCTCACCGCATAGGTGACTTAGAAATCGCAAAATAAGGGTAGGGCGTTCAGCCCGTTCTTCCTCACCGCATAGGTGACTTAGAAATCTCTATCGTCCTCTAACTGTTCCCTAGCAATCTT
>NZ_JBQSXN010000015.1:0-51930 GCF_052378235.1 Psychrobacter sp. AOP3-A1-26 | reverse complement strand
TACTCAAGCAATTAAAGAAGAGCAAAAAAGACACATGGAGAAGTTAGAAAATCTAAAAAAAGATAAAAAATAATAGTTTTTCCACTTATGAATAATCCTCCACATTGCAAAAAACAACTCCCGTTGTCAAATTCGTATAACTAAACTTTAAATTTTTTAACCATACACTTCAATGGTAATGACCTGCATTGACGATTCTATAGTCATTAAACTCATATTTAACACTAGCAGTTCGGTTCGTTGACAGCGCACCGAACGTATCCCCATAACGATGATTATGGTAAATGTTTCTTGCACAAAAAAGCCGTTGTATCGGTTGCGCTAAATTAGCGATACCTTCAGAGAAATATGTTCAACAGATATTAGGGTATATTGCAGACAGACTCATTTCGAACGTAAACAATGCAGACTTATGCAAGTGATCTAATACTGATAAAAATGAGGAATGAGCCAAAAAAATCATCAGCCGATCGACTGATGATTTTTTTACGATTGAATAGGTTAC
Source organism: Psychrobacter sp. AOP3-A1-26 (assembly GCF_052378235.1). Taxonomy (NCBI): domain Bacteria; kingdom Pseudomonadati; phylum Pseudomonadota; class Gammaproteobacteria; order Moraxellales; family Moraxellaceae; genus Psychrobacter; species Psychrobacter sp. AOP3-A1-26. Next base: position 51,425 of record NZ_JBQSXN010000015.1, on the reverse strand, counting down.
AGCTGAATAAGTAGTTTATAGCTGAATACGCTGCAAAAATGCTTGCGTGCGTGGGTGCGTTGATAACTCAAACATTTGCTCCGCGCTGCCCTCCTCGACCACATATCCATCTTCAATCAACACCACATGGTCGGCGACATCACGCGCAAAGTTAATCTCATGGGTCACCACCACCATCGTCCAACCTTCAGACGCTAGCTGTTTCATAGTCCCGAGTACGTCTTGTACCAACTCAGGATCCAGCGCAGACGTTGGCTCATCGAACAATAACAATGACGGCTCAATCGCTAAGGCACGAGCAATACCAATACGCTGCTGCTGACCGCCAGATAGCTGAAACGGGTAAAGGTTGGCTTTGTCAGACAATCCTACCTTATCGAGTAGTGCCACTGCTTGCTCGCGCGCTTGCGCTTTACGTTGCCCTTGTACCACCGTAGGCCCAAGCATCAAGTTTTCAATTGCTGTCTTATGTGGAAACAAATTATAAGACTGAAACACCATGCCTGATTTACGCTGCAAGGCCAATAAAGTTTTTTTATTCGGCTTATGAGCAAAGTCGACCGTCAAGCTGCCATCATCAAAGGCAATCACGCCTTGATCTGGAATCTCAAGCGCATTCAAACAACGTAAAAACGTCGTTTTACCTGATCCTGATGGCCCTAATATCACCACCACCTTACCTTTATGAATGGTCAAATCAATGCCTTTTAGCACTTGATTACTACCAAACGCTTTGTGAATATTACTGACTTGAATCATAAAGATTTCCGTTTAAACATTAGAAAAGATGCTTTATAAAGAATAGGTTATAGCATTCCCAAAACTTGAGTAGCAAGGAAAACGAGCGTAAGTACTACACCTAATAGGCTAAGCACGTTTGACGCCACCAATCGTACTTTCGGGTTGGGTATTATTTAGCGACGTAGCGATCTAGGCGGGTCTCAAGCTTACCTTGGATAAAGGTCAAAAACAGACAAATACCCCAATAAATAAACGCCGCTTCGGTATAAACCAGCATAAATTCATAGTTACGCGCCGTGATAATCTGCGCCTGTTTAAACAGCTCAGTGACCAATACTAGTGACGCCAACGAGGTATCTTTTACCAAACTGATAAAGGTGTTCGATAACGGCGGCACTGACACACGCAGCGCTTGCGGCAAAATAACATGGCGAAAGGTTTGCAAATAGGTCAAGCCGACGGTTGAGCCTGCTTCCCACTGTCCTTTTGGAATAGATAAAATAGAGGCGCGCACCGTCTCAGATGCATAAGCACCGATATTGAGTGAAAAAGCAATGATTGCGGAGGGAAATGGATCAAGTTTTAACCCAATACTCGGCAAACCGTAGAAGATAATAAACAACTGTACCAGCATCGGCGTACCACGAATGGCAGACACATAAATACGGGCAAGTCTGTAAATCACCTCATGAAACCAGCCAGCACGCGGCACGATACGAATCAGCGCCACTGTCAGCGCAATGGCCATACCGATGGCGAATGATATCAATGCCAGCGGTATCGAATAATAGATACCACCTTTGAGCATGGGCCAAAAAGACGAGATAACGATTTGTGCCCGATCAGGACTCATAAAAGGCAATAACGCCAATAGATCTGCGAGCCATGACGCCGACATAACAGACGCTGGTATAGTGGAAGCTAGCATTATTTTTGTTGACTTATATCAGCACCAAAGAATTCTTCGCTAAGTTCGGTTAGCGTCCCATCAGCTTGTAATGTCGCCATCGCGTCGTTAAGTTTTTCTACGACTGCGTCATCACCTTTAATCAATATCAAACCTGAACCACGCTGCTCGCTCTTAGGGGCCGTCAGCTTAATCTCAAGATTGGCATCTGGGAATTTTTTTAGATAATCTAACACGGCAAGTCGATCGTTCATTGTAAAGTCAGCACGGTCTTGTTTGACCAATTGCACGGCTTGCGCCATACCGTCGACAGGGACGATTTCTGCTTCATAGCGTTCTGCCAGCTCACCGTAATTACTGCTCAGTGATTGCGCGGTACGCAAGCCTTTTAAGCCTTCCCACGAACTGTAACGATTGTCATCAGTCGGTGCTAATACGACGGCTCCTGACCAGCTATAAGGTGTCGCGATATCATACTTTTTCTGACGCTCAGGGGTGGTCAAGCTCACTTGATTCGCCACCATGTCAAAGCGCTTTGAATCCAAACCTGCCAGCATCGCATCCCACTGGGTCTCTTTAAAATCCACCTCAACGCCTAGCTTATCCGCAACAGCTCGTGTGACTTCGACATCATAACCGGTGAGCTTGCCGCTCTCATTGTGATAAGTGAACGGTGGATAGGTGCCTTCTGTACCAACGATGATAGTATCGCCATTATTGATACGTTGCAGCAAATCTGAGCTACCACTCGCAGCACTGTCTGTTGCAGTGGTATCGGTGTCATTAGTAGTGGACTGACCACAAGCGGCCAGTAATACGGTACTGGCGGCAAGGGCTAAAAGAGTACGACGTTTCATAAGGCGTCCTTATAAGATGAATGAATAATACAAAAATATAACTGGAGCAAAACTATATAAGCCGAACAAAATGGCTAACTCATGAAATACAGGGATGGCGATAAAGCCTGTGCTCTATTATCTTTGGCCTTGGCTGCCCGATTTGAGGATATGCAGTATATTTTTCAATACTACGGCTATATTATCTTTAAACTTTAGGGTTTTTAGAACAAAACAGAACTTTGGCGATGTCGTCTAATTGGCGATGTCGTCTAAATAGTGGCTATTCCATATGTTAGCGTAATTGGGAGAGAATAAACGTACAAAAACAGTGAGCATGCGTAAGGTTACATCTCATTTATAACTCGCCTGAGAACTGATAGCGGTCACCTGCATGCCACATTTTGACAAAGGTCAGCACTTGACCTGACGAATAGGTTTGCCGACGCAAGACTAAGGTTGGCGATTGTACGGATATCTGTAAGGCAGCTGCAATCGCATCAGGTGCGGCTACGGCACGAATGGTATAGCTGCCGCGCTCCAGTGGACTTTTGGCAATGAGGTAATCGCTGGTGTTGACCACACTAAAATCCTGCTCGATAAATTCAGGAACTTTGACGGCATCGACCCAGCGTTCTTCAAACTGTATCGGTTGACCATCAGCAAAGTGGATAATTTTTACCTCATATAAAACCACTGCGTCGCTATTATTAGTATCAACATGACTGACCTTTTGTAAACCAGAAGGTACAACCGCTGCCTCAAGATCAAACTTACGCCGCAGCTCATCATCTAGCATAGCGGCTGTCAGAGGACGCTTACTCACAACCTGCGCCTGATAATCGCGGTTGGCTGATTTCAAATCTTGAGCGATATTGCGCACTTCCACAAAGGTGTGATTAAACTGCTGCTGAGCGACAAAAGTCCCTGAGCCTTGCCGACGCTCCAATACCCGCTCCTCGCTCAGCTCTTTTAAAGCGCGATTTACCGTCATCCGTGACACACCAAACTCTTCTGCTAGCGCCATTTCTGTAGAAATCGCATTGCCTGCCTGCCATTTACCAGAATGAATATTGTCTAATATCGCATTTTTAATCCGCTGATACGCTGGAATTGTCTTTGTCATATCCGCCTTTAACCGTCAACTGTACTCATGGGAATAGCGCCATAATATCACGAGATAACCTGACAAGCCTCAGCAAAACTACATGGTAAGTACCTAACTACAAAATCACTAAAAAATTAATGGGTAATAAATAAAAAACCTTGCATAAAAAAAACATTCCTGATAATTTGTATATACAACTTTAAAAGCTTTAGTTTAAAAGAACCACTACTTAGAAAATCATAAGGAACGATGATGACTAATAAAATGACCCGCCGTGACGAGAGCCGCAATATAGCCGCACCGACCGGCAGTACCCTACACTGTAAGAGCTGGCTGACCGAAGCGCCTTATCGCATGCTGCAAAACAATCTGCATCCTGATGTCGCTGAAAACCCAAAAAGCTTGGTCGTTTATGGCGGTATCGGACGCGCAGCCCGTAATTGGGAAAGCTACGATCAAATCCTAGAATCACTAAAAGAATTAGAAAATGATGAAACCTTACTGGTGCAATCAGGCAAACCAGTCGGCGTCTTTCAGACTCACGAAAATGCACCGCGTGTATTGATTGCTAACTCCAACCTTGTGCCGCGCTGGGCCACGTGGGAGCATTTTAATGAGCTCGACCGCAAAGACTTATTTATGTACGGTCAGATGACTGCTGGTAGTTGGATTTATATCGGTACCCAAGGCATCGTCCAAGGTACTTATGAGACTTTTGTCGAAGCTGGTCGTCAGCATTATGATGGTAGCTGGGCAGGCCGCTGGATTTTGACTGCCGGTCTTGGCGGTATGGGCGGCGCGCAGCCATTGGCCGCGACCTTTGCTGGAGCGACTTCGCTAAATATCGAATGCCAACAATCTAGTATCGATTTTCGCTTGCGTACGGGCTATATCGATAAGCAGGCTGATAATCTAGACCATGCTTACGAGCTTATCAAGCAGCATACCGATGCTGGTGAAGCGGTTTCTATCGCCCTACTTGGCAATGCTGCGGACATCTTACCTGAAATGGTCAAACGCGCTAACGCTGGCGGCATGAAGCCGGACTTGGTCACTGACCAAACCTCAGCACATGATTTGATTAATGGTTATCTACCAAGTGGCTGGACCGTTGAAGAATGGAAAGCTGCTCAAGAAAATCCAGAGCAACATGCCGCGCTAACCAAAGCAGCGGCTCAGTCTTGTGCGGTTCACGTACAAGCAATGCTAGATCTACAAGACATGGATATTCCAACGACCGATTATGGTAATAATATCCGTCAGGTGGCTTTTGATGAAGGGGTTAAAGACGCCTTTAATTTCCCAGGTTTTGTTCCGGCTTATATACGCCCCCTATTTTGCCAAGGTAAAGGGCCATTTCGCTGGGTAGCATTATCAGGTGATCCAGAAGATATTTATAAAACTGATCAAAAGATTAAAGAGCTGTTCCCAGAAAATCAACATATCCATCGCTGGCTTGATATGGCAAAAGAGCGTATCCAGTTTCAAGGATTGCCTGCGCGTATTTGCTGGTTAGGTCTTGGTGAGCGTGACAAAGCGGGTCTTGCCTTTAACGAGATGGTCAAAAATGGTGAGCTAAAGGGCCCTATCGTTATCGGACGCGACCATTTAGACACAGGCTCTGTTGCCAGTCCAAACCGTGAAACAGAAAGCATGAAAGATGGCTCAGATGCCGTATCTGATTGGGCGCTATTGAACGGTATGCTTAATGTCGCAGGCGGCGCAACTTGGGTCTCTCTACATCATGGCGGCGGTGTTGGCATGGGCTATTCGCAACATTCAGGCATGGTCATCGTCGCTGACGGAACTGATGCGGCAGCCAAACGCTTATCGCGAGTACTGGTCAATGATTGCGGCTCAGGTGTCATGCGTCATGCTGATGCAGGATATGAGCTGGCGATTAAGACAGCCAAAGAATACGGCCTAAACTTGCCGATGATTAAGTAGCCCAAATCATTTTTACCTTATAAAAATAAATATATAGTTGATTCACTTTAAAACTGATACGAGTGCTACTGGAGTAATTTTTTCGCAGCCTCTGTCACGCTCGCGAACAGCAAGCAAGAAAAATTGATAACAGTAGCACGTGGTTATTTACTTTATTACAGTCGTATCGACTTTATTTAGAATTGCCTATATAACAAGGATTCTCCCTATGAACAATATCAAACAATTAACTCTACACCCTCGCCAATTAAGTTTTGCGATGTTGCGCGATATTTACGAGCAGCCTGTCGTATTGACCCTGCCTGACAGCGCTTATAAAGCGATAGATGCCTCACATGAAGATGTACGCACCATCATTGCACGTGATAAGAGCGCTTATGGTATCAATACCGGTTTTGGGCTTTTAGCAAAGACCCGTATCAGTGATGATCAGCTCGAGCTACTTCAGCGTAACCTTATCGTTTCACACTCGGTGGGTACTGGTGAGGCATTGCCAGATAGTGTGGTTCGATTGATTATGGTCATGAAGGTTGCCAGTTTGGCGCAAGGCTTCTCTGGCGTACGTCGCGAGGTCGTTGATAGCTTACTTGGCTTAATTAATAATCAAATCACGCCAAACATTCCTGCCAAAGGCTCAGTTGGCGCGTCAGGAGACCTCGCCCCTTTGTCACATATGACATTGGCAATGATGGGCGAAGGCGACGTCTATGTCGCTGGTCAATGCGTGCCAGCCGCTGAGGCGTTAGCGCAGCATGGTCTTGAGCCAATTACCCTAGCGGCCAAAGAAGGTCTTGCCCTTATCAATGGCACCCAAGTATCCACCGCATTGGCATTGCGTGGTTATTTCTTGGCGCGTGACTTACTTGAGACAGCAACTATCGTCGGCTCACTGTCTATCGATGCCGCTAAAGGCTCAGATGCACCGTTTGATGCCCGTATTCACGAAGTACGTGGGCACCATGGTCAAATTGAAATCGCCAAAGCCCACCGTCAGCTTATTAAAGGTAGCGCCATTCGCGCCTCCCATGACGGCGAGCAAGACGATAGAGTACAAGATCCTTACTGCTTACGTTGTCAGCCGCAAGTAATGGGTGCCTGCCTTGATATCATCAATCAAGCAGGCAAGACACTATTGATTGAATCAAATGCCGTCACTGACAACCCACTTATCTTTAACAATGAAGACGGTCCTGTTGCTATCTCAGGTGGTAACTTTCATGCTGAGCCAGTGGCCTTTGCGGCTGATATTCTAGCCTTAGCCATTGCCGAGATTGGTTCTATGTCTGAGCGCCGTATCGCCTTGCTAATCGATGCGACTCTCTCAGGTGGTTTACCGCCATTCTTGGTTGACAATGCTGGGGTCAACTCAGGCTTTATGATTGCCCATGTGACCGCCGCCGCACTCGCCTCAGAGAACAAATCCATCGCTCATCCTGGCAGCGTCGATAGTATTCCAACTTCCGCCAACCAAGAAGACCATGTATCGATGGCAACCTATTGCGCACGACGCTTGTATGAAATGGCGCAAAACACTGCCACTATTATCGGTATTGAGCTACTTGCTGCGGGTCAAGGAATCGACTTCCATCGTGGACTAGATACTTCAGAAGCATTGACGACCGCGCATCAAACACTACGCGCGCAAGTGACGTTTTATGATAAAGACCGCTACCTAGCGCCTGATATTGAAGCGGCAAAGCAGTTAGTATTAGCTGGTACCCTTGCAGAGCATTGGCAAGAATTACGTAGCAATTGGTACGAGTCTAAGTAAGCAGATAGCTTTAAATGTATGTTAAAGGAGATCGGCGATGACTACAATAAATGTTAGCCACACGGCAGCGGATATGAGCCGCTGGACAGGACGTGCCGAACCGTTTGAGACAGCACGCGCCTGCTACTGGTATCAGCTTGCACAGCCTTATGCGTTTGATGGTGCTATACCAAGGGCAGGACAGCGTATTGGACTGATTGGCTTTGCTTGTGACCAAGGTGTCAGACGTAATCAAGGACGTGTGGGCGCAAGAGCTGCTCCGCCATTGATTCGTCAGGCATTTGCTACGCTACCAGTCATCGCTGACTTGCAACAGCGCTTTAATGGTCAGCTGCTAACTTTACTGGGTGATGCCGGTGATATACATTGCCATGACAATGATGGCTTTGCCGCCAGCACTCTAGAACAAGCCCAAGCACACTATGCCGATAAGGTGAGTCAGATTATTAAGCAAGGTGGCTTGCCCATTGGTCTTGGCGGTGGTCATGCCATCGCTTATGGTAGCTTTTTAGGGTTATGGCAGGCGCTACGACAAACAGATGCTGCCAATGATATAAGCTCGACTGATACAAGCGCGACGCCGCGTATTGGCATTATCAACTTTGATGCGCATTTAGATATTCGTCAGTCTGATGTGGCTACTTCTGGCACACCATTTCGACAAATAGCAGAACACCTTGATGAGCACGGTCAGCCATTTAACTATTGCTGTATTGGTGTCAGTCGATTTTCGAATACTGCAGCTCTATTTGATCGTGCTGAGCAGTTGGGTGTACATATCATCAGTGATGAAGATTGTACCAATAAAAAATGGAAAAAAATTACTGCTCAAATAACAACCTTCATCGATAGCGTGGATATTATTTATTTAACGATCGATATGGACTGCTTGCCATCAAGCGTTGTTCCCGGCGTTAGTGCGCCCGCCGCCTATGGTATTCAGCTGAGTTTCGTTGAACGCGCGGTCAAGCTTATTATGGCATCAAATAAAGTAAAAATAGCCGATATTGCTGAGATTAACCCAACCTTTGATATTGATGCCCGCAGCTGTAAAGTCGCGGCGAGACTATTAGCAACTATTATTGAGCAACACTTATTAACGACACTGGTTTAAACACATAACCACTTTTATAACTCACCTGATTATCAGCACTTAACAGGAGTATATTATGACTAACACAGCAAACCAAACAACTGATGCTGCAACGATGACCTCTTTTGATCACATCATTATCAATGCCAATCTTGCCACATTTTCAGCGCAGTATGGTTTTGATATTCATGCTGGCAACAAGGACAATGAATCGGCGGTAGCAAGCAGTGCCTCAATAAAAACCACCCCTTATGGTCAACTAGAAAATTCAGCTATCGGTATCAAAGACGGGAAAATTGCATGGATTGGCGCGACCGAACAGATGACATCACACCTTTCTCATTATCAAGCGGATCAAATCAAAGATATTAATGGCGGTTGGATAACGCCAGGCTTAATCGACTGCCATACACATCTGGTCTATGCTGGTAATCGCAGCAATGAGTTTGAAGCGCGTCTACACGGCGCCAGTTATCAAGAGGTCGCTGCACAAGGTGGCGGGATTGTCGCGACGGTCAGCGCCACTCGTAAAGCCCGTCAAGAAGAAGTATTTGCCCAAAGTGAAAAGCGCCTGCTTGCTTTGATTAAAGAAGGCGTGACCAGTATCGAGATTAAGTCTGGCTATGGCTTGGACTTAGACACCGAACGTAAAATGCTCACAGTCGCACGCCAGCTCGGGGACAAATACGACATACATGTCAGCACCACTTATCTGGCGGCTCACGCCCTGCCCCCTGAATACCAGTCTCACATGCAGGACCGTGCCGATGACTATATCGAGCAAGTTTGCGAATGGTTGCCAATCCTACATAAAGAAGGCTTGGTCGATGCGGTCGATGGCTTTTGTGAAAACATCGCCTTTAGTGCGGCACAAATCAGGCGCGTCTTTGAGGTTGCGCGCGCGCTGAACTTACCGGTTAAACTGCACTCTGAGCAACTATCTGATATCGGTGGTAGCGCCTTGGTTGCTGAATATCAAGGATTATCCAGCGATCATTTAGAGCATTTATCAGAAGGTGATATAAAAAAGATGGCCGCAAGTAATACGGTTGCTGTACTCTTGCCTGGTGCATTTTATACCTTGCGTGATACCAAGTTGCCACCGATTGAAGCGCTACGTAAGCATCAAGTGCCCATGGCAATCTCTACCGATTGTAATCCTGGTACATCACCACTGACATCGCTGTTATTAGCGATGAATATGGGCTGTACGCTATTTTATTTAACCCCTGAAGAAGTATTGGCAGGCTCAACCGTCCATGCTGCGCAGGCTTTAGGACTACCTAATAAAGGGCGTATAGAAGTTGGCTGTGATGCCGATTTAGCGCTTTGGGATATTACCCGCCCTGCCGATTTATGCTATCAGATAGGACTCAACCCTATCCAAGGTATTATGATCAAAGGACAATGGCGTAAAGGATAGCATAGCCAGATCTAAATCAAAAAGAGTCATTCATATTAGGGGTTGTATAGAATTCAGCTAAGGAACTGAGAGAGGCTGCGAAAAACTTTATAGCAATAGTACTAGGGCGTGTCCTCATTTTAAAAATGGTGATGAAAATGAGTTAAATTGCAGTTAAACAAGGAAAATAGTGCAGATAATATCGGGATATTAGCCAAATATTTGACGATGTTTAGCAAAATTTAGCCATTTTAGCCCATTTAGGTATTATCGTTTAGATTGAGGACACGCCCTACACCCATGGTTTAACTTATATCATTAGGCGATTACTTTTTAACCTTACGTTTAAACACTGAACCTGTATTGGCATCGATATTGAGTTCAATAATTTTCTGACCCTTGAGTACTTCAACCTCATAATATGAGGTATGTTTTGCATAATCACGGTCGTTTTTAAACTCAATTTCCATCACCTGACCGCCTGTTTGCTTTTCAGCAAGGTTCATCGCCGCCACAATGTTGATTTTTGCCTTTTTCTGTACTTTATAATCGTTAGTATCATCGCTATCTAAACGCTCAGATTCAGATTTGACAACTTTACCAGTCATAGCATCTATTTTGATTTCATAGTTGATACGGTCAGTGCTGAACTCTACTTCATACACGCCACCATTGCCGTCAGCATCACTATCATCGTCATCGAATTCGGCACTAACTAAAGTACCAGTAGCTTCTTTACTGGCTATATTAATGGCTTGCTTTAAGCTGATTTTTGCAGCTTGAGCAGCGCGCACCTCATCTGAATGACTAGAGGCACTGGCGGCTGTCGTCATGACACCTGTTGTCAAAGCCAATGTCAAACAAGCACCTAATGTCGTTAGTTGAAAACGCTTAAGAGCCTTATTCATAATAATTATCTCCTTATCTATGCTGTATAGATTTTTTTCTAATTATACTAAACCCAAAAAGTAAGATTAGCTGTGTCAAACTCGTTTAGTCTACAGTACGTAGCACTGGCATTCGTTTTCCTTGCTACTCTAATTTTTGTGAATGGTATTACCTAAATTTTGAGTATCTAACGTTATCGTGTTTCCTATCATAACGCTGATTAGAGAGCTCTTTGGCGCAAAAAAGTATCTCAATGTATTATCATTGTTTATAGAAAAAAAACGCGCCTACTCATCAAAGTAGGCGCGGTATGTATGGTGTCCTTTCAGGCGCTATTCATGATAGCGACCATAACTCAATCTTATACCAAACCCAAAAAGTAAGATTAGCTGTGTCAAACTCGTTTAGTCTACAAAGCGTAGTACTTGCACTCGTTTTCCTTGCCACTCTAATTTTTGTGAATGGTATAAGTTTTTATATAGCACTGATAGAGAAGTAGTACTGATCAAAACTTAGTTCAAAATACCATAAGCACATAACGCGTCAGCAACACGCTTGAAACCAACGATATTTGCGCCCGCCATATAGTCAATATAACCTTTATCCGTTTGGTTATATTCTTCTGACGCTTCAGCCGCACAGTCATGGATGTTTTTCATGATGCACTTTAGGCGCTCATCTACTTCATCAAAGGTCTGATACTGACGCACTGAGTTCTGTGACATCTCCAGCGCTGAAACAGCGACGCCACCAGCATTTGCCGCTTTTCCTGGTGCATAATGCACACGATACAAGCGAATATGATCGATGGCATCAGCAGTCAGCGGCATATTTGCGCCTTCAACGACGTATTTGACCCCATTATCTACCAACTGTTTGGCTTCATCTTCATTGACTTCATTTTGGGTCGCTGAAGGTATCGCAATGTCCGCTTTGAATTGCCAAGGCTTTTCGCCTGCAAGCCACTTACCACCAAAAACATCGACATATTCTGCTAGTGGTTTGCTTTGCTCTTTTTGCGCTTTGAGCCAATCGATTTTTTCTTGATTGAGGCCTTTTTCATCATATAAAGTGCCTTGAGAATCGGAAACCGTCAAGACAATACCACCAAGCATGCAGACTTTTTCAGCAGCATGTAGCGAGACATTCCCCGCGCCTGATACTAAGACTTTCTTTCCTTTAAGTTCTTCGTTTTGTGCGGCAAGCATATTTTCTAAGAAATATACGGCGCCATAGCCCGTCGCTTCAGTACGCATTAAACTGCCGCCAAAACCGACGCCTTTACCAGTCAGAACACCGGTAGATTCGCGCGTCAGGTTTTTGTACATGGCAAACATATAACTGACTTCACGTCCACCAACACCGATATCGCCCGCTGGTACGTCCATATCTTTGCTGATGTAGTGATGCAATTCACGCATAAAAGCATAGCAAAAACGGCGAATCTCAGTGTCTGTTTTGCCTTTAGGGTCAAAATCAGAGCCACCTTTGCCGCCGCCAATAGGCAAGCCTGTCAGTGCGTTTTTGAATATTTGTTCAAAACCTAAGAATTTTAGAACCGATTCGTTCACGGTTGGATGAAAGCGCAGACCACCTTTATAAGGGCCTAAAGCATTGTTGAACTGTATACGCCAGCCACGGTTGACTTGTACTTCACCTTGATCGTTTTCCCAGTTAACACGGAAGTTAAAAATACGGTCAGGCTCAGTCAGGCGCTCAAATATCTTCAAAGTTTCGTATTCAGGATGCGCATCATATAGTGGCTTAATCGTAAGGGCCACTTCTTTTGCCGCTTGGATAAATTCAGATTGGTGGGCGTATTGTGATTCAATTTTTTCGATAGCCTGACTGATGCTCATATAGGTTCCTTAAGGTAAAAATTGTGGTCGTGCTGATTTACATTGGCGTTTTATCGCATTACTGCAAACGATCGGATGGCAAACGCTAATGTGGGATTGCAGTCGCTCCTGTACGCTGTTCTGTCTAGGAACTGGTGGGATTAGAAGTCCGTTAATTGTGTCTCTAAATAGTACATCCAGAAGCACAAACTTTTTTGCCTTACATCTATATATCATTTTTTAGGCGTATAAGTCTAGTAAATATCACCATCATCAAAAGTGATGAACAACTTTTTTATAATTATAATGTATAAAATGACCGTTGACGAAAACTTAGTAGTCAAAAAAAATCAAAGCCAATGTTGAATATTTTGACTGCTTTATGATTAGAAACTTAGGTTCTTTTATTGATTTTATCAAACTTACTGTATGGAATAAGCGTCAAGCTAAAAATAAAAGTAATAGTTAAACCACTAAAACAAACTTTTGTTATATAAGATTAAGAAGTGAATGACGAAAGGTTATTAAACTGCCTTGAAAGGTTAAAAAACATTGAATATTTGGCCTTTTATTCACCTCATATCATATCAATATTAATAGTAAGGGCTTATAATATTGCCGCTAGTTAAAGACTGCTTAAAACATTATTAACCGTTATTTTGTTCAATTAATAACCCGTCATAGAGAGTTCGATATGCGTACTGATTCATTCCAGCAAATTTTGGAAGATTTAAACAGCTCATCAGCTGATGTTGAGGCTTCTGCCTTGATTTCTAACGATGGCCTTATGATTGCATCTGCTCTACCAACAGGTGTTGATGAAGACCGCGTTGGTGCAATGTCAGCAGCTCTATTGTCACTAGGTGACCGTGCAGGACGCGAATTGGCTCGCGGTAGCATTGACCGTATCATGATTCAAGGTGAAAAAGGCTACGTCATCATGACCTCGTCAGGTGATGAAGCGGTACTAACTATTATGGCAAAACCAAACGCCAAACTTGGTTTGATATTTCTAGACATCAAACGTGCTTCAGAGGCGCTGGCCAAACTTATCTAATCGTTGGTTTTAACGTGCTAACGTTCTTAAAGTGCTAACGCTGTGGTTCTCTTCGGCGTCTACAATATAGACTTCTTCTGTGTATAATACTTTAAATGAAAATGAGCTCACTGTCTCATAAAAATAATTTAAGGTATTACACACTGTTTATACTGAGTCAATGATTGAGGTTTTTGAAACTTGAGCTTTTAAAAATTGAGAAAACCCAATCCTAGCGCGTCATCATATTCAGCACCGTATAAGTGCTACTCATGAAAAATAAGCATGTAGAAGCACATTAAAGACCAGTACCTTGAAAATAAGCATGAAGCAAACCCGCTTATTCATTATTATCTATACCACAATAAATAAAGGAGGTTACGATGGGTTCTCCACTCCCTGACGCAATGAAGCCTGACACGCCAGCTGAGCAGATCACGCTGACCTATCATGACGGCACCTCACGTACTATCTATGATACTGGTGTTGAACGCCCTTATCCTGACGGTAAGCTGATTGTTTCACGTACCGATTTAGACGGTATTTTGACGCACGTCAATGATGCCTTTGTCGAAATTAGCGGCTACACTGCTGATGAACTCATCGGCCAGCCACAATCTATTTTGCGCCATCCAGATATGCCAAAAGCCGCCTATAAAGACCTATGGGCAACTGCTGAAGCAGGACAAAAATGGCATGGTTATGTTAAAAACTTGTGCAAAGACGGCAGTCATTATTGGGTTTATGCGACGGTTGTACCTAACGTTCGCCGCGGCGAAACGGTTGGCTATACTTCGGTACGCCGCAAGCCTTCGCGCAGCAAAATTGACGCCGCCATCGCTCAGTACGCCGAAATGAAACAAAACGAGGAAGGATAAATCATGACGACACACAATATGTTAATCGCCCCTGATTTTTCGCCTGAGCGTTTTGCAGGCTGGCACATGTTTAATATCTTGATTCAAAAACGTGCCAACCTAAACATGCATCTCAATATGCCTGCCTCACATGCTGAGCAAGAGGCGCTTATCGATGCAGGCGACATGCAAGTTATTTATGCCAACCCTTTTGATGCAGCGACGCTTATCCGTGAGCAAGGCTACCGTGCAGTTGCCCGTCCTATCGGCAAATCTGATGAAATGGTCATTGCCGCTGGTGCCAATAGCGACATCAATAATTTAGAAGACCTAGCAAATGGCGCGACCATTGCGATGGCCAATAACCGTGATGTTAAGCTCATTGGTTTACGCTTGCTTGAGGCGGTCGATTTAAACGAGGGCGATTTGAATTGGTCGGTGACCGAAACCTATCAAGCAGCAGCACGCCAAGTTATCAAAGGCGATGCACAAGCAGCATTCTTTTTGGCTGAGATTTTTCACAGCTTTTCACGTTTGACCAAAGCCCAATTAAACGTATTAATCGAAAGTGATTTGGCAGATATTAGCCATGTATTACTAATTAAAGACGGCTTTCCTGATACAGACATTCTGATGAATGCCGTGTTGAATTTGCATAACGATGATGACGGTAAAGAAGCCTTAACAGAGCTTGGTATGCCTCAAGGTTTTGAAGCCATGGACGAGGAAGATGCTGAGTTTATGATAGACTTGATGGAAACTTTAATGGACTAGCAGGTTCACTGGCATCTAACTTAGGTCATAGCCTATTGCGCTACAATATTGGCTATGACTGACAGGACACGATTATGTCTGATTTAGACCTTATCAAAGAAAATGAAATGGAAGCGCGCCGAGTGTATCGTTATTACTCACGCAAAATATTTATCGCCCCAAACAACCGACATTTTCATGAACAACGTATCAATGCTGCCTTATTACTAAACGAAAAAGAGCCGCTGCAAGGCGCCGTCGCCGACTTTTTTTATGGCTGCTGGTATGACATCCCTTACGATGTAAACAATCTGTTTACGCGTATTAAAGATCGCCTCTACCCTCATGTAGAAAAAGGCTTTCGCGATTGTATTGATAAAAAAAGCTATATCAGCCGAAATAGTATGCTGGCGACCCGCTGGAGTGTACTGATATCGCCTTCTCTTAACGAGCAAAAACAACGCTTACGTATCAGTAGTGATGACGCCAAAGAAATCTCTAAGGACATCACCGAAGAGCTAATGCAAGCCCGTGAGGATAAGGACTGGAGTACGATTGAGCAAGTCGAAAACGAGTTCTTTGCTCATTGTATCGCTCGTCATGATCGGCTAGCCTTTTCTTTGGTTTGGTTCCGTTTGGGCAAAAGCGACTGGCAGTTCGATGAACGCTGGAACGATTGCCAACAACGCCTTGAGCAAACCGTTAAGACTTAATTTATTGCCTCTTTACCCCCTTCATCACAATGGTAGCCGCTATGTCCTCTTACTTAAATGCTGATAAAACCTATCTAACTTTAACCCCAGCTGGTATTTTTGAAGCGTTTTCACAAAATGAACCTACTGCTGAGCAGCTGGCATTGCAAGACTTGTTGTCCTATGGGCAAACACTACTGGCCGCCGATTGGCTTGAACGCTATTCTGACCAATGGCTAGATACTTTTATTGAGCATGGATGGATTGAAAAGCTTTCTTTATTTTTGCCAGCGCCCAATTTACCATTAGATCAGTTTTTACCCTATGTAGTGGCAAGCTTATCTGGTAAACGCCGTGCAGCAATTGGCTCTGATGAAGGGTTTTGCCTAGCGCGTATCGGCTACACTCAAGAAGAAGCCGATATGCTCAGTGTGGCAGCGGCGGATTTTTCAGGATTTATGTTACGCCAAAAACAACGCGGCTGGGCAGTAGAAAGCCAAGCTATCTCCTTCTTTCAACAAGTCGATTTGCTGATTCCTGAGACCAGTTTTGTGTTTTTGTGGATTGACGGTTCGGGCTACGTACTTATCATCGATGGCGAGCCCTTAACCAACAGTCGAGCCTTTGTAGAGCTGGTTTGGGCGTTAAAAACGTCTGGATTGAGATTCCTTAACTAGGGCCTGCCCTCAGTTACTCTAAACTCAACATTAAACCATTAGCCTGTGCATTCCATAAAGTAAAGATGTGCCTAACTCTATATTAGGCGCATCTACCTCACCCCCCAAAGCCAGTAATAAGAATACCCTCAAAATTAACAACAACTTGTCAAATGTTAGGTCATACTATCACTCACTATATTATTTAATTGAAAACTTTATAAAACTACCATACATTAATCATTTATCCTCTTAAACCAACCTCCTATTTGAAAGTGGCAATCACTGCCAAACCTTGCACTCTTGCTTATTTTTTAGGAAAGTTTATGACTTCGCTGACTACTGTGCGCGTACGTTATCAAACAATTGAAATTGGCAGCACCGACATCCACATTTGCACCCTCCGTGACAATCAGCAATTTAGTGATCCAGACGATGAGGCGCTTAAGCTAGGCATTTGCTCTGCTTCTTGGCCGATGTTTGGGGTGATATGGCCATCGAGCTTGGTACTGGCCAACCATATGCTTGATTACGATATTACGGGCAAGCGGATTTTGGAAGTGGGTTGCGGTATGGCGCTGTCAAGCCTATTACTCAACCATCGCCATGCCGATATTACCGCAACCGATTATCACCCAACCGTTGAGTACTTCCTCGATAGGAATACCACGCTCAACAATAATAAAGAGATCAATTTTGAGCGTTTAGATTGGGCCCAAGACAACAGTGGACTTGGTCAGTTTGATATGATTATCGGTAGTGATTTATTATATGAAGACCAACACATCGATATGTTGGCTGAGTTCATCGAGCGTCATGCCCTGCCAAAGTGTGAAGTCATCGTCGTCGACCCAGGACGTGGTCGCAAAAACAAACTCACAAAGAAAATGATAGAGTTTGGATTTAGCAGCAAGCATATTAAGCCTGAGGATACCACTTACCTTGACGTACCATTTAAAGGGCATATCTTGACGTTTTCGCGTGCGGCTTTATAGGACAAACCTGTTACGCTGTATTGAAATTTCTGATACTGTATAAAATAAAAATACTGTATAAAATAAAAAAGACTCCATTGATGGAGTCTTTTTAGGGTGTGTCACCACTAAAATCTATGTATTTCGAACCAAAGGTGGTTGTACACGTGAATACATAATCAGCGATATGCCGTTTGAGATCAGCTCAACTGCCAATAATATACCAAGAATATAGGTCGCCGAGCGCGGATATCCACTAAATATCATAACAGCTAACGCAATCGAGATAAGTCCTGAGATTAATACGGGTATAAAAGCCACTGTCTTGCGTAGGCCGAAAGCAACAACCACTCTCACGATACCTGTTGCCATAAATAAAATAGCAACCACCATGGTCAACGTTAATATACCTTGCAGCGGATCTTGTAGCAGCTCAATACCGATCAATATGCCAAGCACACCACCGATTGCAGCCAGCACTTTGCCAGTGGTACTATGAGCGCGGAATAGGGCAATAAACTGTAACACCCCCACCAAAAGGAATATAAACCCTGCTAGTTGTTCAGCGGCAAAAGTGGCGCTAAGCGGATTAAAGAATGCAAAAATCCCTCCAAGAATACTGATGATACCGACCACCAGCCATAACGTACGACTCATAACACGACCTTACTTTATATTTAATAGAAAGCATATTATATCGTAGCGCGTTTTTCATCTTGTATGACGGTGGTAATATATTCGAGTAGTCCTGTTAAGATCAAGGTCTGGGCGTTGTATTATACTCATAAGCCTGCTAACTGTTTATGATGGTTTATCAAAATTAATCCATACTATGCTGCTGTTGACGCGTAATTTTATATAATACATGCTCAGCCAGTGGATGATTCGTATCAAGCGCAGGGTGATAGAAATTATCCTGCATGTTGGTCATGCCAATACGCTGCATAATAAGCTGCGAGCGCTTGTTTATAGCAGCAGTAAATGAGACGACCTCATTGAGTGCTAACTCGTTAAAAGCAAACGCTAATGAAGCACGTGCCGCCTCGGTAGCATAACCTTGTCCCCAAAACTCTTTGCGCAGTCGCCATGCAATCTCGACAGCAGGGGCAAAAGACATATCTGTATGGGTTTTATTCAAGCCAACAAAACCGATAAAATTTCCAGACGTTTTTGAGCCGTCTTTCAAACTTACCGCCCAAAGTCCCCAACCTTGATCAGCAATAAGCTGCTGACATTTATTAGCAATCATATTACTGACTTTAGGAGTTAATAACTTAGGAAAATAGCGCATAACTTCTGGATCGGCATTCATCTCAGCAAATACCGCAAAATCAGCTGGCTGCCATTGCCTAAGAAAAAGACGTTCTGTTTCTAAAACCTGTATCATGGAATATTCGCCATCGTTAATATTACTCATCAATCCAGCCTTGTTGCTTGGCATAAGCAAGATGCTCGGGTGTGTCGATATCATAACTGAGTTGCTTATTTCTGACGGTACTTATATGACTTAGCGGCAGTCCTCTAATCAAGTGGCGCAGTCCTTTATCACCTACTAGCTCTGCCTGCCATTGCTTTAGTAGGTCATAATTAATCGCTAAAGGCAGTCCGATGATATCTTTTTTAGCCTGTGCAGTAACGGCAGTTTTATCTTCTGTTGCGCTATCTAAATACATCCAGTCATCATTGTTACTATAACTGCTTGCAACCACTATCTTCTTGCCAGCTAATAATGCATTTAAATGCGGCTTATCTAATAAAACCTGATCAACGCCCATGATTAACACACGATCAATAAGCCTGTCATCAAGATTAACCAATGTCTCAATACCCAAGCTCAAGCTATTCGCCATACCTGTTTCAGGCGTAGGATTTATAACCGTATAAATAGTTGCATACTGTACAGCTATTGGCTCAATTGCTGATTGAATCCTATTACTAATACACGACTTGTTTTGAGTCACAGAATTGTCATGAGGAATGACAACAATAATAGCTTGTGGCTGAGTGCTCAATGCCAACTTAAGCATATGATTAATTAATGGTTCGCTATTTTTGCAAAGTAATTGCTTGGCTTGACCAAGACGGCGACTCAAGCCACTTGCTAATATAATGATGGCGTGGCTGTTATGTGGCGGATGGGTTTTATGTTGAGTATAGCTTTGCTGTTGCACGCCATTTAGCTGCTGTGTTTTAGCTTCTACTGTTGTCGATTTATCCTTATTCATACGCAGCTCAGCGTTGCAATACTGCTCATGGCTGCTGTACCTGAAAGTTCAGTTTCTAAAGTACCTGTTAGCGATTTTTTATGATGCACAACGGCAGTTATCTGCGCCATGATACCAAGTGCCAATGCTTCAGGTCCGTCTCCGCCTAATTTATAGCCAATAGGATAGTGTAGTTTACTAATACCTTCCTTTAAGGCAGTAGGATTCTTTTTGACGGCATTAATCTCATTAATTAGACGCTCGGTACGATAACGCGGACCCAATTGCCCAAGATATTTATAATGGGTCGAATGCTCTAGTAATACTAAAAGACGAGCACGGTCTTGGGTAAGGCTATGTGACATCAAAGCTACCGCTGCATTCTCACTCAATCTGAGTAGTTTCTCGTGTGCATCTAATAACAATGGCATCACGATATCAGCTTGAGGAAAGCGTAGGCGACTGGCATATTGTGCGCGACTGTCAATGACAGTGACATGCCAGTCTTGCAGCTTTGCCATGGTCACCAGTGGCATCACGTCGTTACCGGCCCCGCAAATAAGCAAACGTATTTGTGGTTGTAAGCGCTGTAGCAGCCACTCTGTCGTTAAACCTTCATTTTTTAAGATCACGTATTCAGTGTTTTTATCAGAAACCTCATGCTTTGATAACGCTTCAACCGTCTCTCTAAGCGCATGAGTAACAGGGTTTGAAGCATCTATTAAAGCTTGATTAGAAATATTATCATCCTTAATAATAGTGAGTTTTCCGCTATTAATATAAGTTTCTATATCTACTCGTATACCAGCTGGTAACGGTCTAATATCATTGCTATCCGAACGGATTAAAGTAGCTATCATTGCTGGCTGCTGAGTACGACGTACGTGGCGGATAATATCTAGGAATGGCAGCGCAGCTTTTAAACGCTCAAATAATACGTGTATCTTTCCATTACAGCCTAAACCAAAATTTAGCTCGCTCTCTAAATCACTACGACCACTATATTCATTATTTTCGTCTAACGGCTCATCGCCAGTTTGGTAAACCTGCACATTTGCACCGTTGCGAGTCAACCAAAAGGCGCGTTTTATAATATGCGGCTCAAGGCAACCGCCACTAATCATGCCAACTGAGCGTCCATCTGCACAAATAAGCATCATCGCGCCCGCACGGCGATATGCCGAGCCTTCGGTACGCACCACTGTCGCCAGCACCGCGTCAACGTTTTGCTCCTGCGCGGTGCTTGCTAGCTTAAGAATATCAGCGACCTGATTCATAATTCCTCTTATATACTATCTACTATTTGTATCCATAATCATCAGCTTATAAAACCCGCTAACTGTTATAGCTAACGGGCTTCTTTGATTACTCTGTTCAACTACAAAATCTACTCTGGCAGCTCATAAAGCAGCTTATCAAGTGTGATGGGGAAATCATAAACTCGAACGCCAACTGCGTTATATATAGCGTTGGCAATAGCTGCCGCTGCGCCTGATATTGCGGTCTCGCCTATGCCTTTGATGTGCATGGGATTGGTATAAGGATCATCTTCTTCGACTAATATAACCTCTAGTTGCGGCACATCTGCATTGACGGGGATATGGTATTCAGCAAGGTCATGATTGCATAAACGACCATCACGCTTGTCATGGATGACTTCTTCCATCAGTGCTGATCCAATACCAAAAACCATACCGCCGTAACACTGTGAGGTCGCGGTTTTATGATTGAGTATACGTCCAGCGGCAAATGCACCTACCATACGTTTGACGCGAATCTCACCAGTAACTCTATGTACTGCTACTTCTGCAAAATTGGCCCCGAAAGATGCCTGACGATGGCTTTTAGCATTTTTACCCGGTTTTATTTGTCCTTTAGCGCTAATTTTTTGCTCATCATAATCAGCGACGACGTCGGCTAAAGCATAAGAGTGAAAGCTGGTAAAATCGTACTTTTTATCTGTTGCTGTTGGTAAGGGTAAACCAGTTTTTTCAGCGACTTTATCTGTTAAGTCTTCAGCTTTATTTTTAACGCTCTCAATAGCAGCTTCTGTTACGTTAGAGTTGTGTTGACCTGCTTGTTTGATTTGCCCATTATCGAAACAGATGCTATCAGAATGTAAACCTACTTTTTCCGCTAACATGTCACGTAACTGCTCGCAAGCAAGGTAAACCCCGCTACCGGCACTTGCCGCACCCATACTACCGCCCGAACCGACTGCAGGCGGCAAATCACTATCGCCTAATTTCATCTCTATATGATCGATTGGTAAGCCCAATAAATCAGCAGCGACTTGCGAAAATACCGTATAAGAGCCGGTACCTATGTCGGTCATATCGGTTTCGATAATAGCTTTGATACCCAGTTTTTTTGTATCATCGACTTGCAGGGTTGCTCGCGCTTCAGAAAGTTTTAACTGATTACCGCGAGCGGATGCTGCCATACCCGTGCCAATCCACCAATCACCCTCTAACTGACTGGCAGGTTTGGCATTACGCTTATCCCAACCAAACTGCTCTGCCGCTTGTTGCATACAGGCAGTAAGCTGGCGCGTCGAAAATGGAATATCTTGGCTCGGGTCTTGCTCAGGCTCATTACGACGGCGCAGCTCAATGGGATCGATATTCAATTGCGAGGCCAATTCATCCATCGCACATTCAACGGCAATCATGCCGACCGCTTCGCCAGGCGCGCGCATAGAGCCTGAGAGTACTTGGTTCATGTCTACTTTTTTATAATTGACGCGGCGGTTTTCGCCACGGTATAAATACTTAGTAGACAAAGCCGTTGGTTCAAAAAATGCCTCACCCGGTAGATTACTGGTAATCGTATCGTGAATCATGGTATTGATAATGCCGTCTTTATCACAGCCAATCGCGATACGCTGACGAGTATTTGAACGTCTTACTGTGGCTTCCATAACTTGCGGACGGGTCATACTAATCAACACAGGGCGACCTAATTCTTTTGCAGCAATAGCCGCTGCAATCGATTCAGGGGCGATGCCCAACTTACTACCAAAACCGCCGCCGACAAAATATGAAATCAACTGCACTTGATCTTTTGTTAAGTCCAAGGCATCCATTACTTGCTGCTTACAAGAGGCGATCATTTGATTTGAAGTGTACATGATGAGCCTATCATCTTCCCAGTAAGCCAACGTAGCGTGCGGCTCCATAGGTGAGTTGCTCTGGCTTGGCGTATGGTAAAAACGATCAAGGGTTACAGCAGAATCAGCAAGTCCTTGCTCTGGGTCACCCTTTATGGCATTTTTATCTGAGCCGTTTTTTTCATCGACATCATGAGCACTCGAAAGTTCTTTGGTAAAATTTAAGGCCGCTTGTTCAGCTTCGTCTTTATAACTAACCTTCAAAGCATTCGCGCCTTCGGTCGCTGCTTCAAAGGTTTCAGCAATCACTACTGCAATCGGCTGACCATGATAAAAAATCTCACTTGCGCCCTGTGTTGGTGCTTTGGTTGCACCGCCTTGCTGGGCATTGCGCAAAAAGTGCTTAGGATCAGTCACCACCTTAATAATGCCAGGAATATTCTCTAAAGCGCTGCTATCGATATTTTCAACTCGACCTTTGGCAATCTTGGCGCTGACTAAAACGCCATATAGCTGATTTTCTCGATGTATTTCTGCCGAATAAGGCGCTTGTCCGCTGACTTTTAACGAACCGTCGACACGGTTAATGGGTTTACCAACCAAATTGCTTGCCGTTTTGTTAAACAAGGTTTCGACGGGTTCATTCATCGTCATTTTTTTGGTGGGTTCTGATGCAAATACTGAGTCCAATAATGACATAATTATGCTCCCTCGCCCGCTAAGGCGCGCTGAATAACTTGTTTTAATAGACGGCGTGTCAGTGGTATTTTGAAGTCATTTTGACCCTGACCTTTGGCTTCTTTTAATAATAAATCTGCCGCCTGCTCAATAGTATCGTTATCACCTTTAGTATCGATTAATAAGGCTTCAACCGCTTCATTACGCCACGGCTGAGTACCGATACCGCCAAACGCCAAACGTACTGTTTCTAAATCACCCTTATCATTAACATTTATCACGGCAGCGCATGATAGCAATGCAAAAGCATAAGAGGCGCGGTCGCGAACTTTGTCATAAGTGTGGCTGCCTTTTATAGGCGCTGGCAGGACCACATGAGTAATGAGCTCGCCAGACTCTAAAACAGTTTCGATACTAGGCGTGTCTTTTGGTAGGCAATAAAAGTCTTTGATCGCAATTTTTCGTGTGCCACCATCCGCTTTAATCGTTTCAATTGTCGCATCGAGTAAACGCATCGCAACAGCCATATCGGAGGGGTGCTGAGCAATACAAGCGTCACTAGTACCTAATATGGCAAGGGTACGATTCTCACCGTTGATAGCTGGACAGCCAGTACCGGGATTGCGCTTATTACAGGGACTATCGGTCTGATAAAAGTAATAGCAACGGGTACGCTGTAAAAAATTGCCGCCCGTGGTGGCTTTATTGCGCAGCTGTCCAGTCGCGCCAGCAAGGATCGCTCGTGATAATACTGGATAATTGGCAATCACTTGCGGGTGCGCTGCCAAATCGCTATTGGTGACCAGCGTACCGATACGTAGCCCACCATCAGCAGTCGTTTCTACTTGTCCCAACTCTAAGCGAGCGACATCGACCAGCTTGATAGGGGTTTCAATCTCTAACTTCATCAAATCTAATAAATTGGTACCGCCTGCAATAAACGAAGCTGCCTTTGGGCTGGCCGAAACTGCTGCTTGCTGAGGTGCATCAGCGCGGATATATTCAAAGCGTTTCATGAGCGATCTCCTGATACGGTCGTACTGGCTTTGTTTTGCGTGGGCTTGCTGAGCTGCGCTTCGCTAGGCGGCGGAGACCAAATACCACTGACAGTTGAGCCTTTCGTTATCGTCGCTTTAGAAGCCTTACCGTCCACTACCTCGTTTTTTGTTGTATTCTCCAAAACCTGCGAGATGGCATTGATAATATTTGGATAGGCAGAGCAGCGACAAATATTACCGCTCATCCGCTCAGAGATTTCTTGAACCAGCAGCCCATCAGGATTTTGCAAATCGGTGGTCACATAGCTTGGCCAATTTTGTTTGACCTCCTCTATCAAAGCCGTCGCCGAACAGATCTGTCCAGGCGTACAATAACCACATTGGAAAGCATCGTGGTCTTTAAAGGCTTGTTGCAATTCAGATAGCGAATCCGGTAAACCAAGACCTTCAATCGTTGTAATCTCATCACCGTCATGCATGACTGCCAAGGTTAGACAAGAGTTAACTCGTCGCCCATTGATGAGTATGGTACAGGCACCACATTGACCGTGGTCGCAGCCTTTTTTGGGTCCAGTAATTTGTAGATGCTGACGACAGACATCGAGCAAGGTCGTGCGCGGATCAAGATTATCGAGCTGATAATCTAACTTATTAATTGATAACGTCAAAGTAGACATGCTGGCTTCTCGCTGGCAGAAAAACATAAAAGAGATAAAATAAACGCCCTTTAAAATAGCGCTAACTGATTTATTATGTCTTATTAAAAATGTCGATTTGTTTTTACTTTGTAGTCATTGCAGGGTAGTTTTTTAATCATATGCACATTCGACTCACTTTATGATGAGTGTTACCGAGAGTTAGGGTCAACACTTTCCATTGGTAACTTAGCGCACATTGTAATCACGCCATCTTTCTCTTAGTATTGATTGCCTTAGCTTTTATTGAGTATTGCACGATAAGCTCTAAAAAAAGCAGCCCAGATAAAAGACAAATATATAAATAATAAATTAGGCAGAAAAATATGCAAAATTCAAAGCAGTTGTCATCAGAGCAGCCACTACGCATCGATATCGTATCAGATGTCGTTTGCCCTTGGTGTGTCGTCGGCTATCGCCAACTAGCAGCAGCACTAAAGCAGACCGATACTGCTCATGAGATACACTGGCACCCGTTTGAGCTCAACCCAAACATGCCAAGCGAGGGTCAAAACATGCGTGAACATATCACAGGAAAATATGGCTCGAGCAAGCAAGAATCTGATGCTAGCCGCGCCCAAATAACAGCTGTGGGTTCTGAGGTTGGCTTTGAGTTTAATTTTACTGATGAGCTGCGTATGCACAATACCTTTAATCTGCACCAGCTTTTGCAGTGGGCAGATCAGACAGAGCCAAGCCATATGCATGATTTAAAACAAGCATTATTTACCGCTCACTTTACCAATGGGCGTAATATCTCCGATATCGAAGTGCTTGCTGATATCGCGGCTGAGGTTGGACTCGATCGTAACCAAGCACTAATCATATTAGAAGATCAGCGTTTTGCTACCGAGGTGCGCGCAGAAGAGCAGCACTGGCAACAGCAAGGTATCCAGAGTGTACCGGCGATGGTTTTTAATGAGCGGCATTTGGTCAGTGGCGCGCAAGGTGTAGAGAATTATGTCAATATTTTAGAGCAATTGGCCAATATGCGAGAATAAATATTTTTTTAATAGGATTATCATAGATGAGCAAAGATAAACTGCTGACATTATCAGATGAAGCGGAAACACTCGTTTTAGACGAACTGAGGGTTTATATGAACGATGAATTCGACGTTGATATCGGTAATTTACCGGCTAAGTTTTTATTGGATTTCATTATCGAAACGATAGGTCCGCATTTATACAACCAAATGATTGATGATAATGAACCTTGGTTATACGATCGATTTACAGCTATTTTAGAGGACATGCACAGTTTTAAAAAAGATTAATGGTTTGGTATAAGCTATAGTCGATCCACTATAAAACAAATTCAGTGCTACTGGGATAAGTTTTGCGCTGCCTCTGTCTGCGTAGGCACAGCAAGCAAGAAAAATTTATCCCAGTAGCGCGTTATAATATCTGTATTTCTTTTATTTAGAGCTGACTATACTTAAGTCATATTAAAACGAAAAATGCTGCCCCTTATATAAGCAGCTAGGAGCAGCATTTTATTTTTATTATCTAGCTTTGATATTTTACCTAAGTCTTACTCTTAAAATGTACCACAGAGCGAATACTTTCACCTTTATGCATTAAGTCAAAAGCTTCATTGATGTCCTCTAATGGCATAGTATGCGTAATAAAGTCTTGTAGTGGGATTTCACCAGCAAGATAACGCTCAACATAGCCTGGCAACTCGCTACGACCTTTCACACCACCAAATGCCGAGCCTTTCCAAACGCGACCAGTCACTAGCTGAAATGGACGGGTAGAAATCTCTTGCCCAGCGCCCGCCACACCGATGATGACCGACTCGCCCCACCCTTTATGGCAGCATTCCAGTGCTGAGCGCATGACATCGACGTTACCAATACATTCAAAAGAATAATCCACACCGCCATCGGTCAATTCAACGATAACATCTTGAATCGGCTTGTCATAATCTTTTGGATTGATACAGTCAGTCGCGCCAAGTTTTTTAGCCAGCTCAAACTTGCTTTCGTTAATATCAATCGCAATGATACGACTGGCTTTTGCCATCTCTGCGCCGATAATCGCTGATAGACCAATACCGCCCAAACCAAAGATGGCGACGGTTGCGCCCTCTTCGACTTTTGCGGTATTCATGACAGCGCCCATTCCAGTGGTTACGCCGCAACCAAGTAAGCAAACTTCTTCTAGTGGCGCTTCTTTATTGACTTTAGCTAGAGAAATTTCTGGCAAAACGGTATATTCAGAAAAAGTTGAGCAGCCCATATAATGGTAAATTGGCTCACCATCTTTATAAAAACGTGTCGTACCGTCGGGCATTAAGCCTTTGCCTTGAGTTTCGCGTACCGCAGAGCACAAGTTAGTTTTGCCTGAACGGCACATTTTACAGACGCCGCACTCTGCGGTATATAAAGGGATAACATGGTCACCAACTTGTACACTGGTCACGCCTTCGCCAATTTGCTCAACGATACCGCCGCCTTCATGACCCAAAATCGCTGGAAATACACCTTCTGGATCTTCACCGGATAAGGTAAAAGCATCGGTATGACAGACACCACTGGCAACAATCTTGACCAGTACTTCGCCTTTTTTTGGCAGCATCACATCCACTTCTTCGATAGACAGTGGCTGGTTTGGACCCCAAGCAATGGCGGCTTTAGATTTGATAAATTTATCTGACATCATTATCTCTCTTTTTAATGTATTTTATTGGTTGTTAAACACAGACCTCTTCAGCTTATCTTGCTTGCCGAATGGAGGCAAGCGACAGTTGTAGCAGTCTGTAAAACATTTGATTTTATACTGACCATTATAGTTTTTTCTATAAGGATAACAATATGCTATATTTGCAAATATCTTTTACACACTGGTAATAATCATGCGCTGGGATGGAATTAGCGAGTTCGTTTACGTAGCAGAATATGAGAGCTTTACGCGCGCTGCAAAAGAGTTGGGCATTTCTACCGCACAAGTCAGTCGTCAGATTAGCGCTTTAGAGAAGCGACTTAATGTTAAATTGCTCTATCGTACCACGCGCAAAGTATCGCTCACCGAAGAAGGACGCGTGTTTTATCAGCATTGCCGCGGGGTGCTTGATGGCTTAGATGCCGCCGAACAAGCTGTCAGTAACTTACAATCAAAACCGCAAGGTAGGATTAAGCTGACCGCGCCTGTGACTTATGGTGAGCAGCAATTATTACCAATAATAAATGATTTTATGGTGCAATATAGCGATATCGAAGTGACGGCTTTTTTAAGCAATCAAAAGATTGACTTAATTGAAGGCGGTTATGATTTGGCGATTCGTATTGGTAAGTTAAGTGACTCGACGATGATGGCAAAAAAACTCAGTCATCGCACTAACTTTGTCTGTGCCGCACCCGCTTATCTTGAAAAATACGGCATACCTCACTCTCTGAGCGAACTGAGTCAACATAACTGCTTACTTGGCACGCGTGATTATTGGCACTTTATCGAAGATGATCAAGAAGCGAGTAAAAACATTACTAGAAAACATGCTCAAAGAGCATCTAAAGAAAGAAACCTACGAGTTTCGGGGACGGTGCAATATAACAGTGGTTATAGCCTAGTCGATGCGGCTTTAAAAGGTCTAGGTATTGTGCAGTTGCCTGATTATTATGTCAAAAAACACTTAGCATCCGGTCAGCTCATTAGCTTATTGGATAAATATCGAGAACCAGAAGAAGGCATTTGGGCTGTTTATCCGCATAACCGGCATTTATCGCCAAAGATTAGACTGCTTGTCGATTATCTAGCAGAGCGTTTGGCCTAGAAATCTGTGCAGGCGTCTTGCCATGCTACTCTTTACTATGCACGGTTCATTACGGCACAATGTGATGTATGATGACCCACAATGTGATGACGCACTATAAATATTTGATGTTACCAACTATCACTCGCTGGATAAACGACCACCATAAAAAAGGACTACATATGATTAAAATTATTTCTATAGCAGCGTTAGCTTTAGCCGTTTCCTCTTGCGCCAGTGTTGAAAATATCTTGGGTTCATCTAATGACAGCACTTCAGTTAAAGAAACAACCACTTCTCTCAACACTAAAAATGGGCTGATAACCCTGCAAAGTAATCATTCTGTCACCGATACCGCTGATAAGCTAGCGTCGATTATCGAAAGCAAAGGTATGAAAGTATTTGCGCGCGTTGACCATCAAAAAAATGCGCAAGGCGTTAATTCAACATTAAGACCAACGCAAGTTATTATATTTGGCAATCCTAAAGCGGGTACGCCATTGATGAATTGCGAGCAAAGCGTGGCCATTGATTTACCACAAAAAATTCTCATCAGTGAAGGTGCTGATAAAAGGGTATGGTTGTCTTATAACAATCCTGAATATTTAAAATCTCGTCATAATATCAAAGGCTGCGATAGTGAGATTGATAACATCTCAAAAGCACTTAACAATGTCAGTAAAGCTGCCGTCGCAAAATAAAAATTATAAATAAAAAAGGTGGATTAGCAAAAGCATAACCCACCTTTTTTAGGTTTTTATTCATTTATCCGACATTACCAGAACGCTCTATTTGACAATTTAACTCTACTTTTAGCTTCTTCGCACACTCGATAATCTTTTTACGATTGGCAGGGATAGCACCATGTTTAAGTGCTGTTTCACGCATTTGTACTGTGACGTCATAGTGAGGATAACTGGCGTTTCGATGGAACAAGCGCTTATCTACTTCAATGTATGCCGCAAACTCATGTAATTCTTCCAAAGTATCAGCCAGCATATGGCACCACTTATAGCCTTTAAATTCTATCTGCATAAAATCTACATATATCGCCATATAGCCGCTCCTTTTATTTATTGTATAGAACAGTCTATAGTAGATGCATTTTAACTATAACTGCTTGTAGGGATAGGAAATACTTTGTCATAAATCCAGTTGTAGATAAAAGCATAGATGAGATAAAAGGTTGCCATTGCGATATCCATCTTAAATGCTTCCCAAAGGCTGATATTTAAATACCAGGCGATGACGGGTAGAAATAACAATAACAATCCGCCTTCAAATAACAGCGCATGTAGCACCCGTATCAGAACTGTCTTTTGTACTACACCACGTAACCTGAGCATGGCACGGTCAAACAAAATATTATAAAAGTAGTTCCAAAATGTGGCGACGATAGAGCCGGCCAACGCCATGACTCCCATCAGATGTAGCTCAAAACCAAATACTAAGCTTGCTAGTGGGGCAAAGATAAGCAGACCTATAATTTCAAACCCTAAGGCATGGCGAATCCGGTCTTTTTTGTTACGCATGAAACTTCCTAATTGATTTGTTTGTCGAGCTACTTTATTTCTTGAATACTCTTATCGCTCGCATTATTTGCGTGCCATTATGCTCTATTTTGACTGAGCAATATTTTCGATAACGACCATTAAAGCAATTCACGCACATTTCTTTTGAGCTGCTTGAGCACTTTTTGGTACTCACTATCACGAGTTTCAAGTGGGCTTAAATATCCATAGCGTAGCTGACGATAGTTTTGCTTGATTTGCACGATTTTTGCTTGAGCAGCTTTCGAACCCATAGCTTCTGCTAAGCGCTCAAGCCACGCCAGTTGTCCTTCATTATCCGTGCGTGCTAATGATTTATCACCTTTGCCTATACGTTTTGATAATTGCGCAAGCGGTAAGTCTGCTGGGTGCCAACGCTTGCGGCGACGTTGCCAAATAATAAAGACTAAAATAGCCATGATCGTAATAGCACTGATCGCCAGCCAAGTAATTTGCTGCATGATTGAGCGGATGTTAAACCATTTCAATAGCGAATCTGCTTGCTTGTCCTGATCATAGCCGACGACGTCTTTTTGCCAATAGTAGCTTGCTTGGTCCGACAAACGGCGTAAGGTTTGTAGCACTTGATACTGTTGATAGCTAATTTGCGCACCTGCCCCGTCGCCAAACATCGCAGCCCCTTGTGCCTGTGTCAGCGCCTCCATGCCTTGCTCGACACGCTCAGGCGCAACAAAAGCAGTCGGGTCAACGCGTATCCAACCTTGACCCTCAAGCCAAACCTCTGTCCAAGCATGCGCATCCATTTGCCGCACCTCCCAGACATTACCATTACGGCTCGGCTCACCGCCTTGATAGCCTGCTACCACCCGCGCTGGAATACCTGCCGCCCGCAGCATAAAGGTAAAGCTTGAAGAGTAATGTTCACAAAATCCCGCTTTGGTCTCAAATAAAAACTCGTCAATGCGGTTATTATTCAGCCGTGGTGGTGATAAGGTATAACGGAAATCTGTTTGATTAATCCAGCGCTCGATAGCTTCCATATAGCGAACTGGGTCTGAGCCTGATTGTGCAAAAAGCTGCTTCGCTAGCGCTCGTGCTTGCGGATTGCCGTTGTTAGGTAAAGCAAGATTCAAACGCCTTGATTCCTCAGTGAGATTAGAATCAATACGCATCGGCGCAAACTGCAATACATCATAACGCAGCTGCTGGGTGACGGGCTGGTCTTTTAATAAGGTAAAGTTTGAGGTAATACTGATATCTTGCTGCTGAGCAAACGGATAATCGAGTCCAAACAGCCAATTTTGCTGAGTGGGCTCTAAGATAATTTGATAGCTGTTCGGCGTTGCTTTCGCCTCATCAGGGATAGTCTCAATTGCATTTTTAATCCAAGGCGGACTCTGCAATGCAGGTTGCCATTGGCGCTGCTTAGCACTTGGACGCCACGTCACTCCATCAAAGTTGCTAAATACCAATCCACGCCAATATAACTGTTGTTGCGGTGGGCGATTACCGTCAAACTCGACGCGAAAAGCCAATTCGGTCGATTGTCCTAAATTGGCAAAATCACCCGGTGACATACTGTCAGAAACGCCCGTGGTCGCTTGTTGACCTGATAGCTGTACTGACCATAACGGTGGCAGACGCGGGAAGAATAAAAACAGCACGACTAATAACGGCAACGCACCAACGCCCAATACTCCCAAAGTGCGCAGGCGACCATCCCCGCGAGTATTGCCATCATCATTTAGCGCAATAAACGCCAATAACACAATCACCACACCAACAATCACTGCTAAAGTCGTAATAATTCCTTGATCCATCAAAAATAGCGCCGCAAGTACAAACAGCGATAAGTTCAATACCACATAAGCATCACGGCGCTTATACAATTCCCATAGCTTACTAATCAGACATAGCACTAAAAATGCCACGCCCATATCCAGTCCAAACGCTGTATTATAAGTCAGCCATAGCCCTGCCAGCCCTAATAAGAAGCCCAGCATTTGCATACTTTGATAAACACGCTTTAGACGACGACCTTTTTTAAATTTGGCTTTAATAAGGGGCAGCTGGGCAAGCACACTAACGATAGCAAAGCCCATTAACCATAAGGGTAAATGCGCTGCATGCGGTAAAATAACGAGCACTTGGGTAATTAATACCCAATAATAAGCAGGTAGTGCCAATAGCTTACGATGCCATTTATTATTGCTTTCAAGGCCTGCATGGGCATTACTGTTCTGACCCAATGCCAATTGCTCAAAGCTTGCAAGACTTATGGCAACTGTCTCATTTGAAGGGTAACGTTTGAAATTACTCATGGTGCTTTCGCCAATCTTAGCAAGCAAGCCTGCGCAAAGCTTTCTCCTTCACCCATAGTGGCAGCAGAATGAGCATCATTTGGTAAGCGCATATTAAATGGTACACCTAGCTGACCCAGTGTCATTGCCCCGTACGCCATTTGTGCAAGTTTTTGCTCGTGGTGCGCCGCTGGCATATCTGCATAATCCAAGGTTTGTTCGTGACCAACAGGATCGGCAAAATGCTTGGTAAACATACCTTGACCGCGTGCCACATGCCCCCAAGAAACCCGTGCCAGCGACTCCCCTTCGACATAGTTATCCAGCCGTTCAAAGTCGTCTTGACCTTGCCGATATTGCCCACCTACCGGTAAATCCTCCAAACTGGCGGCAGAATATTGGTCTTGCCAATCGAAGGCTTCAGGTTTGGGATAGACCCAAGCCGTGCGCGCAAAATACACATATGACCATGCGCGCATGATACCTAAAGGATAAACAGTTTTTATGATTAAGCGTGGCAATTCAAGCTGACCTCGAGAATGAGCCTGAACAGGCAAACGAATAACTTGCTCGCTTTGCAACTGTGTGACTAATACTGATTCTTGATTATCAGCACTCTCTTTAAGTCTCTTATCGGCTTTTTTATTCGTTTTTTTAACAGCCTGCTCAAAGCGAAATAACAACTGCCGTCGCGGCTGAGTGCTATCGTTACGTACCTGCAAAGTGACCCAAACAGGCGCGCCTGCTTCTGCCATGGTCACATCCAACAGCTGAACGTGCAATCCTGAAACATGCGCAAAGGTTATATGAAAACTGATGAGCCAAACGCTGACGAGATAAAAGCACAATCCAAGTACCAAGTTATTGCCATAGTTGATACCAGCGATAAAGGTGATGACCAACAGCACCGCAAACAACATCCCTTCACGGCTAAAAAATATATAAACGTTACGCAAATTAAGGGTAGCGCTATCACTTTTTGGTGCTCGCGAGGCAAACCAACGGCTTAACAATGAGCTGATTGGTGCGGTTAAGGCTTTTGGTAAAAAACTCATGATTACCCTATCATTACCATAGAACTGGCCATCTCAATGAGATGCGGCGAAGTGGGTTGATAATCGTATTTTAAATATGGTTTTAAAAACTAGGTTTAGAAATTAGGTATTGAACGTGAAATGGAAAAGTTTAGATAGCTAATGTTTTAAAGTATAGTCAGTTCTAAATAAAATCGACACGTCAATAATCCCGTACTACTGGTGCTAATTTTTCTTGCTTGCTGTTCGCAGGCGTGACAGAGGCTGCGAAAAATTTACTCCAGTAGCACTCGTATCAGTTTTAAAGTGAATCAGCTATACAACAGCCACTTCTGCTAAAATTCGTTGCGCGATGGTTTGCGTGGCTTGCCCACCCGTCACATGCACAAAGCGCTGGCCAAGACGATGATCCGTGACCGCTGCAAATACCGCTTGGATATCTTCAGGCGTCACTTCCATGTGTCCAGACACATAAGCATGAGCCTGAGCAGCACGCTGAAGCGACAGTACGCCACGCGGTGATAGGCCATGATACTCGGCGCTCGCACGAGTTTTTGCGACCAGACGCTGTAGATAATCTAAGACCACATCAGCAACATAAACCTGCTTAACGCCTTGCTGGGCTAATAAAACAGCTTCTGTATCAAGTACGGCGTCCAAATCTTTTAATAACTCACGGCGATTCTGGCCTTTTAGAAGCTCGCGCTCTGCTGCCGGCGATGGATAGCCCAGCGACAAACATAATAAGAACCGATCGAGCTGCGATTCAGGAAGCGGATAGACACCGGCTTGCTGTAATGGGTTTTGAGTGGCTATCACAAAAAATGGCTGCGCTAAGGGATAGGTTTGCCCATCTTGCGTCACCTGACGCTCTTCCATTGCTTCAAGTAATGCACTTTGGGTCTTAGGGCTAGAGCGATTAATCTCATCAGCAAGCAATAGCTGGGTGAAGATAGGACCGGGACGAAACTCAAACTGCTGCTTATTTTGATCATAAATACTCATGCCCAAAATATCTGCCGGCAGCATATCATTGGTAAACTGCACCCGGCTAAAACGTAGACCTAACAGTTGAGCCAATCCTTGCGCCAAAGTGGTCTTACCCATGCCCGGTAAGTCTTGCAACAGTAAGTGCCCACCAGCTAAGATACCACTAAGCGACAGTTTAATTACCTGCGGCTTGTCTAATACGATTTGATTTAACTGTGTCATCAATTGAGCGATTTTTTGCTGATTATGGTAGTAGTCAGTAGCTGCATGGGTCATATAGTGTTATTTGCTCATTTTTTATGGGAATAATAATTAAAGACTACTTCGCCTCATCCTCTACTATCGGTGCGGGCGCACGCAGCGTTGATAGATAAGCAATCACGTCAGCACGCTCTTTAGCATCTGGCATCGGGTCTGATAACATTTTTGAGTCTGACATGGCTTTTTCAGCATCGGCGATATAAGGATCAAGCGTTTCAGCGTCCCATACCCAACCTGACGCTTGCAAGCCTTCACTATAGGTATAATCTTCTAGTTCAGCCGCTGGCGCACCATAAACATTCATCAGCTGCGGCCCTTTTTTATTGAGCCCAGGATTCAGCTGATGACATTGCCCGCAAGCGTCCTGAAAGATAAGAGCGCCATTATCAGCATCGCCCTCTGTATAAAGTGGTAGCGTGACAGGGTCTCTATAATCAGGTGGCGTACGATCACAAGCAGTGAGTAATAACACCGCGGCAAACATACCTAACAGTTGATACTTATTGGTAATAAACATGTTTTTTAATCTTTAATTAGAGGGGCATTGCTATGTATGAGTCCACGTCAAGCATAATACAATGCAAAATTGATGGACATACATAGCCGTGCATAGGTAGTGAGTCGTTTGTGGTTAAAAACTGCCTGTTACTGCAATGAGTTACTAATAATAAGTATCAATCAGGCACTTTCAAAGGCTTTCTTGATAGCTTTTAAGACTCACTAGATACTTTTATAGTACTACTAGGCGCTTCTAAATAATAACCCTGCAGATAGCGCGCACCCACACTCCATGCCACAGACATAGTCGCCGCGTCTTCAATATAAGGCATCAGTACATCGACATTGACTTCATTGGTGTGTAGGATCAGCGACTTGACCGTATCTAGGTTATCGGCTGAATCAACATCCTGTACATAGCTACGCGCTAAACGCGCCATATTTGGCTGTACATAACCAGCAATTTCAATAGATTTGGCAGAAGAACCGAAGTTATTGATACCAATCTGACAATTAATTTGACTAAGGGCCGAAAACTGAGACTTCGCTACCGTTAAATAATCTGAGATATCTTTTTCATTAAACTGTAATGTTAGCGCGCCCGCCGCGCCGCCTACCGCTTTGATTAGTTGGCTGGCGACATTTGGTAGGTTTTTATCAATGAGTGAGGCACTTGTCAGTTGCACCAACAATCTCGCTTCGGGATGTGTTTTACGTACATCGCTCACTTTTTTACAGGCATTGATAAGTACCCAGCGATCTATTTTTTCAAGCAATTTATGGGTCTTAGCAACCGCCATAAACTGATCAGGCGTCAATACAGTATTATCAGCATCGGCCAATGGCAAACGTAGATATACTTCAAAAAAGTCGCTACGATCATTGCTGATGTCGTATATCGGCTGGAATGTTAGCTCAAAACGGTTATTGGCAATCGCATCGACTAAAGACTCAGCCAGTGCATGGTCATCACTATTGGCATGTTCGCTTGGGTCATATAAATGATAACTATCGCCACGGTTAGAGGTCTCAACCATAATCTGGTTGATAGAGTCCATCGCCCGCTCAAGCACTATATTGAGTTCTGTTGTGTTTTTCTCAATTTTGACAATACCAATACTGACTGTGGTATTGGTCGTACGCTTATCTACCTCGATGAGCATATCGCTAATACGCGAACCAATATGTTTAGCAAGCTGCTCAAGCTCAGCGGTGGTTTTGTCCTCTACCAATATGGTAAAGGCCGTATCACTAAAACGACTGACGTGTCCATCTGATACCAGTTCATCTAGAGTATAGGCCACTTGTTTGACAGCTGCATCTATACCTGGCAGACCAAGACTGCTCCTGATTTTACCGACATTGTCGAGCTGTATATATAACAACCCCGCCGTGAGCGCCCCTTGCCGCGCTTGCTGTTGTATCGTCGCCATCTGCGCTTCAAAACCGTAGCGGTTATCGATACCAGTCAAGCTGTCTTTGCGCTCAGCCGCTGCCAAACGCTTGGCAACGTCAGCGCTGTTGCTACTGTTTTGTTGAATGATAACCTGAGTTACCGGATCACCATCTAAGGTCGCGGCAGCCAATTGCAGCTTTGCTTCAAAAGTACTGCCGTCTGTGCGTACGCTTTCAAACTCAAACTCTACTTCTTGTCGGCTACCCTTATCGAATCGACGCAAGAACTGCTTGAAGCCTTTGACGTTATCACCGCCTGCAATCAGATCAATAATAGGCACGCCTATGGCATCGTTCATCGACTCAAAACCAAATAATTGCAGATAAGGATCGTTGGCAAAAATATGAATGCCTTGGTCTATGTAGGCAACCGCACTTTTAGAGTTTTTGATCAGTACGTTAGCGCGCTGCTCGGCTTCAGAAAGTACGTACCGTAATGTTTTTAGCTCGCGGCGACTGCGCAAATTGTCATGTTGTAGACAAATAGACATCACCACTGCCATTTCTTGTTCTACCTTGAGCGACTTGACCATCGTACCACTAATAATATCAGGCAGTCCCTCGTCATTACTCGCCGCTGCCATCTCTTCATTTAGCAAACAGATCACGGGTAGATCAATATCTTGTTCTTGAATGATGCCCACGACATCGGTAAAACTCAGATCATAGGCACTACCAAAAACCAAAGCATCCCAAGATTGCCGTAGCAGCTTTAGTAGCTCCTCTTTGTCATCCAAAAATCCTAAGTGTACATTGACGTAATAAGAACCTAATAAGTACACAAGGCGTTCAGCATAGAGCTGATCGTCATCGATAACTAATAGGTTTAAGGTGGACTGAGTGCGCATAAAAAGCCTTTTTTAATCTTGCGATCTTATTGTTATGTCTCACTTTTGATAACTTATATCTTTTACACAAACCAACTTAGTACAAAAAATACGATAGTCGGTTCAAAATAAAAGCGATACGATTATCGCAAAGTAAATAGTAACGATGTCAGTCATTATAGACAATAATTTAAACGGCTGCAGATTAACTTACAACCAGCATTTATCGGTGTGACTATTTGGATGGAAATACTAGGCGGTGTCCTTGTTTTGAAAATGGTGATAAAAATAAAGACACGCTCTGAGCTACAGTTGGACGACCTCATACTGACTGAATTCATCGGTAACCAGCAACCTACGTTTGAGGCGTAGAAGGGTTTGTTTGTTATTGATGCGCATAACGACCCTATCATTAGACTGGAAATAAGAAGACGGCACAATGAGAGTGCCCAAGGTTTGCAGTTGCTCATCCCTACCAAGGACAAACGCAGGTACAAAATGTCGACTGCGCGTTTCTCCGCCTTCTAAACGCAGCCCACAAGCTACCAGCTGATGCCCGAGCACTTGCCACTCAACCTCTGGGCTTTCGTCATCAAGGTCAAGCCAACGTACTACCCCTATTGACCAATCAGCCGGCATGGCATCATCAGAACGGCAAACCAAAAAAAGACTCATAATGTGTAATGGCGGTGGTGCCGTCGTGACAACCTCATTGTTCTTACCTACCGCGTTGAGATTATCTACCATTGGTGACAAGCGCAGCGTACGGAATAGCGAGAGCTCATCATGACTATCAAAAGTCTCAATGGCTTCAATAGTTAACGCACTATTACTATCTTGCTTTTTACGAACAGTATCATAGCGAGGTCGCTGTTCATCTGGTAGATTCTTTACAATCATCAAACTTGTAAAGCTACTCGAATGACTGGCACGATAATGAATGTTGTTAAACCCAGTAATCAAAACTGCCGATTTTTTAGCACTGTGTTTAGTTGTCAAAGTCAGTTGCGGCTGTAAGTATCGATAAGTGATGGTCATCGCTATTTTATTAAGCAACCAATACTCTACTCCTTCGCCGCTACCCTCAGCTAATGCTTGCTTGCGCCATTTAAAATACTCCACCATTGGCGCAAGCTCTATAAACAAACAAACATAGTGATCTTCGTATGGGTTAATTCCAGACTTTGCCGTTAAATAACTAGGCGGATGGTCACTACATAAATCAACGAACACTCGTGTTTCTGTTTTTGGTTCTATCGTCGCAACCATCTGCTTCGCCCATTCAGGCAATAGGCGTTGCACGAGCAAAATATTAGGACGACGCATGGCACGCAGGTTTAACAAACTGTGCAAGCATATTTGACAATACAACTGATGTATATCGTTAGCGCGTTTTGTGGTGATATATACGCTCAAATCTATATTTGCGGCATGATGTTGATGAGCAAGATGATACAGTTGGTTAATTTTGGACCATAAGTATGACGATGGTTTGCGATAGCACAACGCATCTTCACCCAATAGCTTTTGATACATCAATAGCATCTGGTAAATAGCAGTCGCCAGCATAATTGACGAAGATTTTTCGGCACTAAAATAGCGCTTCCAGCCACTTTTTGTCAGATGTTTCTGCTGACCGTCTAGGTTTAAAAATGAACGATTGCGGCGTAGAACACCGTCATAAACCATAATGAATTGATAGTATAGGGATTCTATTTGAGCCACATAGTCCAACTGCGCCTCACTCAACGCGCCTGTCTCATAAATATAATACTGCCGTAGAGTGGCAATAAATTGATTGGCTGTATCGATCACAGCAGACGTTAACTTAAGACGTTGTTGGTCATCCATATCAGTACTGCGCAACATCGTAAGTGCTTTTTCCAAATATTCAGCTTGCTGTTCTTCGGCTTGCGCGGGCAAGGCTGCCAACAGTTTTAGTAAATAATATTCCTGATCGTTAACCGACTGACTAGTTGAGGACAACATTGGCGCTGTCACAGACAAATGATTTTGAAACATCGATAAAGTTATCATCAGTATTCCTAGTACCTGTTATTAACTTTGAATATTTATTAACTTTGAATATTTTTTTTAAACAAAAACTTCTTAGACTCGCCGTAGTCTCACTACAGTCTCGCCGTATCGTTTTTACATTCAACTGACTATAGTCGCTTGCGTTCAGACTGAGGATACGCCCTAGTTATAACATAAATATTTGCAACCCATAGAGAATACTCATTTTAATGCGATTGCCTATTAACCTACTTACCACTCAATAGTCATTATTTGTTCACTAATTTCCAAATACTTTATAATGCCTATATTAATCAGCATTGTAAATGTTAATCGGTACCTTAAACGGTCTATTCGGCAGCTCTCGCACCAGCTTAGGCACTAAATATCCTGGTAGCGCCGCCAATAATGACCAATAAAGCTCGATGGCTGACCGCTCATCGCTATCGAAATGAGCAGCACCCGCCACTTTATCTAATACATGTAAGTAATAAGGCAAGACACCAGCAGCAAACAAGCACTGGCTTAATTGCGCTTGAGTCTCAACGCTGTCATTAATACCTTTTAGCAATACCGCTTGGTTTAACAAAGTAATACCAGCCGCGCGAGCACGCTGTAAATGTTCTGAGGTAACGCTATCGATTTCATTGCCATGGTTACAGTGGACTACCATCACGATATGACAGCGGCTTTGGGATAGTCTCTCCAATAACGCATCATCTAAACGCGCTGGAATGACCAATGGCAGGCGTGTGTGCAACCGAATAGTCGTTATTTGCGGGAGTGACTCTAGCGTATCCAGCCATGCAAATAAACGTCTATTAGTCACATTTAATGGATCACCACCGCTCAAAATAACTTCATTAATCTCGGGATGTGCAGTGACATAATTGACGATATTTTCTTTTGCATCCGCCGTTGGCATATTGGCACTATAATCAAAATGCTGACGAAAACAATAACGACAATGAATGGCACAGGCACCAGTAATGGTTAACAATACTCTTGATTGATATTTATGCAGTAGCCCTTTGACTGGGTTTTGTGTGTTTTCACTTAACGGATCTGCCACATAGCCTGTTACGTTGATTTGCTCACGCTGGTCGGGTAAAACTTGTTTTAATAAGGGGTCATTGCTATTACCGACAGTCATTTTTGCCACAAACCCACGTGGCACACGTAGCTCAAAATGCTTAGGCACATAGACGTCTGCACGCAGTGATTCGAGCTTTAAAAGGCTTAATAGCTCATCAACCGAGGTAATGGCTTCGGATAATTGCGTTTGCCAGTTTTTTTGTGTGATTAAATGGTTTATCATGACAGCCTACTACCTATACCCAAAAGCCGACATTATACGCTCTTAGGGTGTATCCTATCAAAATATACCAATTACCTCTTACAACCCTAAGCGTAACGGTAGTTTTTACACAGTAAACCCTCTATTTAAATTTAACGACCGATCATAATATTAACAACCCCTAGGAGTCTCTCGTGGCAAGTTTTTCTACCAATGAATTTAAAGCTGGTCTCAAAGTCATGCTAGATGGCAACCCTTGTGCCATTCTTGAAAATGAATTCGTTAAGCCTGGTAAAGGTCAAGCTTTTAACCGTGTTAAGTTGCGTAATCTTCGTAGTGGTAAAGTATTGGAGCAAACGTTTAAGTCTGGAGAGAGCTTGGAGGCAGCAGACGTTTTAGATACTGAAATGAACTATCTTTATAATGACGGTGAGTTTTGGCACTTTATGCACCCTGAGACTTTTGAGCAGCTGCAAGCAGATAAAACAGCCGTTAGCGATGCAATAAAATGGTTAAAAGACAACAGCAATGATCTTTGCACCATCACTTTGTTCAATGGTGTGCCATTGTCAGTGATGCCACCTAACTTTGTTGAATTACAAATCACCGAAACGGATCCTGGTCTGCGTGGTGATACTTCTGGCGGTGGCGGTAAACCTGCGACACTAGAGACAGGTGCTGTGGTACGTGTGCCCCTATTTGTCCAGCAAGGTGAAACCGTTCGTGTCGATACCCGCACTGGTGACTATCAAACTCGCGTTAGCTCATAGCACTTAGCAACAGCAGTACTTAAAAATAACAGTACTTAGAAATAACAGTACTTAGAAACAAGAGATAGCGGTTATCTCTTAACCAATAAAAAAGCTGAACCACCCTATGAGTGATTCAGCTTTTTTGTATCGATGACAATAATCGTCACGGGCTAGGACACGCCCTAATACCATTCCCAAAATCTTGAGTAGCTAGAAATACGAATGCAAGTACTGCCTTTAGTAGACTAAGCGAGTTTGACAGCACTACTCTTCTACCAATATCTGCTTATGCATTAGCCAATATTGCACAAGCGCATTCAGCTGTTCTTGGGTAAAAGGCTTGGTGCAGTAATCTTGCATTCCGACCTTTAAATATTTTTCGCGCTCACCATCCATGGCATTGGCAGTCAAAGCGATAATAGGCGGCAGCTCTTTAGGATCATAGATTTCATGCAGCTTAATGGTTGCCTGTACGCCATCCAAAATTGGCATATGATGATCCATCAAAATAACATCATAACGCTCAGGAGACAGGGAAAAAGTCTCGATAGCCTGTTGCCCATCAGTGACATGGGTTACCGTATGACCACTATTAGTGAGGGCTTTTTTGGCGATAATAGCATTGACGGCATCATCTTCGACCAACAGTATATGGCCCGCAAGCTCATGAGTGGGATCAATCATGGTAAAGTCGTTTGAATCCTGCCATGTCTCATACTTGTTTTCATCAATGGCAGGTAATGGCAGTAGAACGCTAAACGTAGTGCCAACACCCACTTCGCTATCTACGTTAATATACCCACCCATCAAATCGACCAAAGACTTACAAACAGAGAGTCCGAGCCCAGTACCACCATAGAGGCGATGTGTGAACTTATCCGCTTGGTCATAAGCCTCAAATATCGCTTCCAAAGATTCGGGTTTGATACCCACACCACTATCAGTTACTTCAATACATAGGGTCATGTCTTCATAATAAACCGTATTACTATCAATCGGGTTATCTGCTGCCGCCTGACCGTTTTTAGTGTTGTTCCTTTTTTTAGTGCGGCGCTCATCAACCTCATCACAATGACAATTGGGCACATGCTTAACATCGATGCTGACTCGCCCGCCTTCACGAGTGAACTTAATCGCGTTATTAACCAAATTTGCGATGATTTGTTTAAGGCGCACCGGGTCACCTTCGATATATGGCGATAGTGACTCCGTATAATGATAGTCTAAAATCAATCCTCGCTGACGGGCCTTGGCGGTAAACAGGCTAACCACTTCATTACACAATGCAGATAGATTGACAGGAATAAAGTCAATGCTCATCTTGCCAGACTCTACTTTTGATAAGTCTAAAATACCATTGATAATGGCCATCAAATGCTCGTTGGAGACTTTAATATTGTCTATATATTCTTGTTGTTCGCTGCTGAGTTTTGTTTCGCCCAGCATATCCACCATACCAATAATACCATTCATTGGTGTGCGGATTTCGTGACTCATGTTGGCCAAAAAATCTGACTTCATTTCATTGGCAAGTTTGGCATCACGCTGTTTATCCTGTAGCTGCAAGGCATCTGCTGCCATCGTGGCAAACTGAGCCAATATCTTTGCTTGTTGTTCATCAAAATCATACTTAGGCTTCATATCCATCACGCACAAAGAGCCCAAACGGAAGCTTTTATTGCCCTCATGAATGATAATCGGCGCGCCAGCATAAAACCGTAAATAAGGAGACTCTGTAACCAATGGGTTTTGACTAAAACGACTGTCTTTTGATAAATCTTCTACCACAAAAACGTCGTTAGATAACACCGTGTAGTTACAAATAGCGACTTCACGTGTGGTACGGCATACATCGCCAAGACCATGAATAGATTTTAGATACTGTGTTTCTTCATCCATAAAGGTAATGGTGACTATCGGCATATCAAAAGACAGCTTTGCTAGATCAACAAGACGCTTAAATGCAGGCTCATCATTGTCATTGAGCACCTGATATTTTTTAAGTTTAGTGATACGCTCTGCTTCATCTACCGCTACTGGGTAACTGCTTTGAGGTGGGTTAGATATAGACAAGATGGACTCCATTAAGTAATATCAAACGTTCGACTTGGCGTGAGGCTGCTTTATCAATAATTGTAATGCTTCACTCACCATCATCATTGCGACCACTGATGTAATGACCACTGCTGAGCCATAACCACCACATTGTAGACCACCTGCCTGACAGCTCTTATCCACACGCGGCGGCTCTATCGAATAGACACATTTAATCCCGAACTTTTCTTTTAATGCCCTATTAATGCCTTTTTCATGACGTAGTTTATTACGTAAT
Organism: Psychrobacter sp. AOP3-A1-26; assembly: GCF_052378235.1. Lineage (NCBI taxonomy): Bacteria > Pseudomonadati > Pseudomonadota > Gammaproteobacteria > Moraxellales > Moraxellaceae > Psychrobacter > Psychrobacter sp. AOP3-A1-26. The sequence continues at coordinate 7,216 of NZ_JBQSXN010000015.1, read as the reverse complement.
TTGGCGAGTAGCGGATCTTGATAACTGTCTTTTAAGTCACTCACTCTAATCTGACTGGGATCTATCTTACCACCTGCACCGCCAGCACAGACCAGTTTTAGTTTGTTAAAACGGCAATGGAGCACAATAGCCAACTTAGCATCCATATCGTCCACACAGTCTAGCACAACGATAGGCTGGCCTTGTGCAATAGCCGCCTTTGCTTGGTCACGACTCGGCAGCAAGGCAGTGACGTTTTCTGTGGTCAAAAAATCATCAACCAAGTTTAGCGTTACTTTGGGATTGATTTCACGAATACGCGCCGCCATCGCGGCAATTTTACTCTGCCCAAAATTACTGTCTAAGGCTGGCAACTGGCGATTCACATTAGACGCCACCAACACATCCAAGTCAATCAACGTAATCGTACCCACTGCCGTTCGAGCCAGTGCTTCTGCTGCCCACGAACCAACACCGCCTACTCCAATAACATAGACATGAGCCGCGGCAAAAGTATCAACTGTAGCGGTTCCATAAAGCGTCCGCGTGCCTTGGAAACGGCGTTCATATTGCTCATCGGCTTCTTTAGTAACGCCTTTTGCTGTTGCTCCCCCTATGGCAGAGTGCTCAGTAGTAGACGGCTCAACGAATGCTTGCTCAAATGGTTGTGTTTCACTCATAAATGTTTAAATACTCTATTATTACTATTCTATTATTGCTGGTATAGCCTACTAATTTTATATGGGATAGCGCCATTCTGTCTGTAAAGCACTGCAACTATTGTGCCATAACTGCTCAGCAAGCTTGGCAATTGACACATCTAATAACTCACTTAAGCTTGATAACACCCATGGCAGATTGGCAGGCACATTTCTGTTATGTGATGGCGCATCGCCCCATTCATTATTTGGACTCTGCCCCAGTGCTGATGAGGCTGATCGAGCTGATTGGCTGCCGTTTGACGTTTGACACATGATAGGCGTCATATCTGGGCAGTCGGTTTCTATCACCAAACACTCAATACCGTAAACGTCGACGGCAGCTTGGATAGCGTGGCGCAATTTCTTAGCATTTGGGTTGGTCACTTGGCCGGTCACGCCAAGCTTAAAACCTAACTTTACAAACGCCTTGGCCTCTTGGACGCCGCCACTAAAGCTATGGGCGATACCACCTAACTGATGCGCATCATAATCATGCGCTTTTAGTATTGCTAATGCTTCTGCGTGCGCTTTACGGATATGCAGCATCACTGGTAGTTGATGAGTTACCGCCATATCCAGTTGCGCCTTAAAAAACTGCTGTTGCTTGGCAAATATAGCGGGTACTTTCATAGCATCGGTAAAGGTATCCAAGCCAATCTCACCAATGGCTAATGGGCGCCGCTCAGCGATAATTTTTGCCATCTGTTTTAGGTGGTCTTGGTTATGCTGTTCAATATAAAACGGATGCAGCCCTAACGCCACATGACTTATTATACGTAATTTATCACTGCTTTTATCACTACCTTCATCATCGTCATCAGCTTTCATGGTAGAGGATTGTGATGTAGAAAGATGCGACAGCTTATTTAATGATTGCTGGTTTAATACCTGTTCAATGTCATATAGCCGCTCAAAATGCCGATACAGATACCCTACTAACACCAAATGACGTACACCTCGCTCATAGGCTTGCTGCGCTTGTAGCTGTCTATCGTTATCAAAAACGGGGGCATCAAAATGAGTATGAGTATCAATGAGGGGGTAAATACTGGGTGATGTCTGTTTGGCCATGGCAGATGAATCAACAAAGGTCATAAACAGACTCCAAAATTAATATTTTTATCAAAACACTCTATTAATATTTTTATCAAAATACTCTGTCAGCACTAAAGCTTGCTGAATATTCAAATGTGACACTGGTGGCGGCTATTTTTTTATGCTATCACGGGCAGGTAACTTGTTATCCGCTTTTCGGCTACTACGCCGAGGGATAATCAGCAAAGCGATAGCAATAGCGCCCAAGGCAAGGCGTTTCTTTGTGTTTTTTTGCTCGGTCATTATATTGACTCCTAACCTCTACATCATCATACGCAGTATTCATGTTCATTATCTAACTATTACTTATTATACTTGGATAGTCAGAGGGCTATGTTTATCTGTGTTATGAATAAGCAAGCTAATGTACGGTACAATTTGATTTATTGTACCGTACTTATAAAGACTTGGAGGTAGGAGGTTATTGCTTAGTTGACGTCGCGCCAAGACGGTTATTTATCGAAACATTAACATTTTAGCGTTTTAGCGGATAGGTTGTTATGCCATCGTTAGGACTATCTACTTTGGTAAATCCCTGGGGCGCAGCATTTGGCGTTTGATCGCGTTTAGGCACTAATGGATTGAGTGGCATCAGCTTATAATCTGCACTGACGTCGCCATTCCAACCTTCAGTCCCGCTCAGTGGCAGTTGCTTAATGGTACCGTTTTTATCAATAACCAACTGTAAGACGCGCATCTGATTAAACTTACGCTCAGTAACGCTAGCAACCGCCCCGCCATCACGGAGAATGGTTGGCTGTAAGAATATGATTAAGTTACTCTTTTGAGTGCTGTCATTGTCAGAGCGGAACAGCCGTCCGATGACGGGTACACTACCTAATCCCGGGACTTTTTGTTGCCGTGTGGTTGTGTTGTCACGCATCAAGCCACCTAGAGCAATGGTTTGCTGATCGTCGGCTAAAATCGTCGTATTGATAAGGCTTTTATTGGTCACTAAGCCACTCGCATTTCCAGCGCTGCCTGGCACAACTGAGGAAACCTCTTGCGAGACCTCCAAACGCACTGTGCCATTATCGCCAATATGCGGGATAACATTGAGATTAATACCAATATCTTGGCGGTCAATGGTTTGGAATGGATTGGTAGAAGAGTCACTGCCTGTGGTATAAGAACCTGTGACAAAAGGCACGTTTTGACCGACTAAAATACTGGCTTTTTCATTGTCTAGGGTCAAAATTGACGGCATAGACAACAGATTGGCACTGGTTGAGGAGTCAAGCGCTTGCAAGATTGCGCCATAAAACTCTGTATTGCCCTCGCTATCTTTGCGGCTATCACCAATACCAACCAGAGCACCTGCAATAGAACCTGCGGCGGCGCTAATATTTGCACCACCTGACAAAGCCGCTGCGGCAAGTGAAACAGCACTCGCACCAACGTTATTAAAGTTCACCACACCGTAACCACTATTGGCATTGCCCAATGCCCACTGCACGCCAAGCTGGGTCGCATCATCACCTGAGACTTCAACGATTGCCGCTTGAATTAAGACTTGCGCGCGGCGACTGTCTAATTGGTTGACGGCATCTTCAATCTCAAACATCAATTCAGGCGCCGCATTGACGATGACCGCGTTTTGGGTTTCGTCAGCGATAATACTAAAGGGTCGACCGCCTATACCTGTGTTTGCACCAGATGAGCCTGAGCCTGATATAGCTGAGGTTGCAGAGCCCGCGTTGATGCCATTAGTTTCAGTCGTCGAGGCAGAACCTCCATTACCCGCATCGTCCAATGATGCTGACTCTAAGGAGGAAGTTGCACCAGAACTATTAATCGATTGATTGGCGAGCAACCCACGTAGCATCTCTGCAATATGATTGGCGCTGGCGTATTTTAAACGAAAAACGCGCAAACCACTCAAACGCCTTGTCGGTGTCGTATCCAACTGATTGACCATTTCTTGAACTTTGGCAATCATCTCAGGGCTGCCTTTGACTAGCAACCTGTCACTGGACGTGTCGGCGATAACTTTCAGCTGATTGTTGCCGCCTTGTGCTTGACCGCTACCAGCGCTCGCAACCAGTGCACTAATCAGCTCCATCATGCGCTCGGCATCGACATGACGTAGCGTTATCACGCGCAGGCTATCATTCACATTACTATCCAAATCACGGATGAGCGCCGTCAGTTGATTGAGGCTATCCGCACGATCAGATAATACTAGCGCATTGACTCCCGGTACAGCCGCCGCGTGCGCCGACTGCGGCATTAGCGGACGAATGACACCCAAGACTTCTGCAGCTTGAGTGTTGGTCAAATAAATAACGCGAGTTGCCAGCGATTCACCGACACTGTCACCACGCAAATCGACTGCCACACCAGACTGTTTGGCGACGTTATCTGGTACCAGCTTAACGGTGGTTCCTGAGTCGATGGCGGCAATACCATTGACCTGCATCACACTCAAAAACAGCTGGTAAATCTCATCACGGGACAAGGCTTTATTAGAGATGACCGTCACATTACCGTTGATACGAGGATCAAGGACAAAGTTCTGGTCAGTGATGGTGGCCACCTCATTGATGAAGGCTTTGATATCGGCATCTTGTAAGTTAACCTTCCAGCTTTCAGCACTCGCCAGACCCGTACTCGCCGCCCATAGTGGCACCGCTAGGCAAAACGGACGACACAGTCGCATCAGACGCTGCAAGATATGGTGCAAAGGTGTGACTGAAAAATTATAAAAACTTACCATATTGATGTTTACCTACAGTGATGTCACTTAGTATGTGCTGCGTTTAATGGGTGCTAGGATTTTTGGCTATCATATCGCTAAGGATAGCAGCTAACAAACATTTATTTTTAAAGTATATCAACTATATTTCATCTAAAACTGCTGACGTATAGTAATGACTTGATCGCCACGTTGTACTTCTATTTGCGCCTCACCTGTTTGCTGTACCTGTTGTAGCAGCCCAGCATCTTGTGCAGGATTGTTGCCGACGCTTTGGCCATTGACAGTCAGCACTTTATCGCCCGGCTCAAGCCCTAGACGATTACGCAATTTGGCAGGCATCGCTGCTGTTACTTGATAGCTTTCACCTGATGCCATCACACCCATTCTGCTTAGATAGCTGGCAGGGTTGTCTTGCAATGCCGTGACCGCTTCTTCGATAGCAGATTGTGGACTGCTTTCGTCACTGTCGCTGCTAGCCGCTGCTGGTTCCATATCAGGATTTTGCGCTGATTGAGGAACAACAGGTAACGTGTCACTGTTTGGCAAACGCTGATTGCTAACCGCGCCTGCCATCATAGCGCTTTGGTCTAATGGCATCGCTTCTGGCATGCTAATAACCGTTTGCTTATCGTTGGCGTCAGCGATAATGATTTCATTCCAATCGACGGCGATCAGAGTATAATCACTGTCCTTTAACGGGTCGCCGATACGATAGTTTTTTACCTCACCATCGACATCCAATAGTGCTGAAGACATGCTCTCTGGTATTGCCAACAACACTCCTTTTAAACTGATATTGGGTGGTGGCTGCACGACCGCAGCGATAGGGTCAGGATCGGCAAAAATAGCGAATAAACTACTATAATCTTTGCCCGATGTAGACGTGTTTTTCAAAGGCGCTAATGGCAATGCGGGCGCTAACGGCGCAGCCAATAACAGCCACAATAGCCGTGCTGCTGTCCAGCATAACCAGCCAATGGCTAATAATAATAACCAACCCGAAAAGCGATTGAGAGTATTGAACACTGGTTTTAAATTTGTGGAGACATTCATCATTTAGCGTGCTCCCAGCCCATTTAGCAACGGCTGACGCACACTGACAACCGGTGTGTCTTGCGGGGCTTGGCCTTTATAGTCAGGCATGTTTTCTAGTAAACGCTGGGTCAAACTGACGTCCAACATATTGTCACTATCGATATATAGGTCGCCTAAGCGCTTGTCTTGATTGTTTAACAAATTGATATGAAGCAGGTTTTTATTATTTTTTTGTTCGGCACTTAATTCAGCATGCAATGCGGGCATGGTCAGATAAAAAACCTTGCCGCCGCTAGGATAGCCTATTTCACCACCCACCCATGTCAATTGACCATCTGCTTGACTAAAACCAGTTAGCTTACTAGATGACCTTGATGGGTCAGTGTCCGCTGACATATTTGAGCCAGACTGACGTTTGAGCGAGACGTTATTGACCTGAATTGGCGTATTGGGCAATTGCCAATCGACGATATTAGCTAAGGTTTCAGGTGCAATTTTACCGCTCATGTTTTTCACTTGCCACGAGTTTAGACCTATTTTAACTTGTCCGTTTAGGCGAGTTTGCTCTGAGTTGATATCGACATCAGCACTTAGCTTACCCAATAACAAATGCCATGGCTGCCACGACCATTCAGCCGTACCTGTAAGCGATGTCGCTGACACAGGCATCTGCCAAATCGCTGAGCCTTGCCATAAATTGCCAGACACATGCTGCACGTAAGGTGTATCAGGGGCATACTTCTCCAGTAACCACGACGCTGGCATTTGTAATACCGCAAATAATGAAAATAATATAAGCCCAACCAGCCACCACAGCTTACGGGGACGCTTATGAGACGACGCGGATACTTGGGGCACGGTTGTATAACTCTTATAGAAGACAAAAACGTCATTATCATAACAAACAATAGCATACAGATGACAGAAAAAAAGCCAGTATCTTTTTACCAAAATACTGGTAATCAAGATACTGGCTTCTGTCTAACGATAAAAGCTAATATTTATAAATAGACCGTTATAAATAAGCCTTATAACCTAAGTATCGTCCGTTCGAAATAAAAGCGATAAGGTTGTAATAATGTACTATTGCCAAACTATATAGCAAAATCTTCCAGACTACGGCCTGCTGCTAACGCTTCGACCAACCACGTTGGCTTACGGCCTCGACCCGTCCACGTTTCTTCGTCATTATCGGTATTACGATATTTAATGTTGCGTTTTTTCTCTAGTTTCTCGCCCGCCTGTAAAACCTCTTCGATGGTCGCATTGCTGTCTTCTGCAATTTTTTCAAACTGCATATAAGCATCATACAGACGCTGATGTTGTTTCTTTTCAATAAGCTGCTGGGCGTTTTCAGTGATGGCACGTAGCTCATCGACATTTAAACTATCTAAATCAATGACGTTATTTTTATTCATAATAATTTCCACTTTAATGTAAGAGTTATAAAAATAAATAGAAGTTCTATTAACAGCTAAAGTTTTTTGATTCTTAAATGAACAGTCTTGTAAAGATTAGCAATCAACTTTTTTTGATATCCACACTTCTATCGACGCTTAAAAATGTAAGTGTCGATAATATAAACAAAAACATTCCTTATAACAACGGTTGATTGGTATTTTTATTATAAATAATAAATGATCATAAACTTAAGTAAAGCAATGATGATTTTTCAATGTATAAAAAAAGAGCCTATTTACATAGGCTC